>NZ_JBSFPI010000012.1:0-235555 GCF_053588115.1 Nocardia sp. NPDC003482 | reverse complement strand
CGGGCGGGGATCCGGCCGAGAGCCTGCTCGACGCCGCCGCGGCGCAGGACCTCTACGCGCGCGGCGGCGTCGTGCCCGCGCGGGCGACGCTTCCCGATCCCGCACCCGACGACGATCGGCCACTGCTCCCGGCCGCCGCCGCCCGCCGCCTGGCCCGATTGGTGCGCGAGAATTCGCCGTTCCTGCCCGAATGGTTCGACGCCGCCGCCCCGCACGACTTCCGCGCGCCCGACGCCCTGTGCAGCCTGTTGCTGGACCAGGCGAAGGCCCGAGCGGCGCTGCGCGAACCCCTGCTCCGGCTGGCGGGCCCGCGCGGACGCTGGCTGGCGCAGCGTAATCCGCAGTGGCGCACGCTGATTCGGGCCGACGCCGACGATCCGTCGGTCTGGTCGCACGGCCGTCCGGCCGAGCGGCGGGCCTGGTTGGCGGCCGTGCGGGAACGGGAGCCGCGCGCGGCCCGCGAGGCGCTCGCGGACAGTTGGCGCACCGAGGCGGCGGCCGCCCGCGCGGATCTGCTGGCGGTCCTCGCGACGGGGCTCACCCCGGCCGACGAGCCGCTGCTCGAGTCCGCGCTCGACGACGCCCGCGCCGATGTCCGCCGGGTCGCGGCGGATCTGCTGGCGCGCCTGCCCGATTCGGCCTTCGCCGACCGGATGCGGCGGCGCGCGGCGCAATGGATCCGGCTCGACGGCGACCGGCTGACCGTCGAATTCCCGTCGGCGCTGGACGACGCGGCCCGCGCCGACGGGCTCGCCGACCGCACCGGCGACACCCCCTACCGGGTCGACGGCTCCCCCGACGCGGCCGCGGAACGGTTGCGCCGGCTGGTGGCCGGGACGCCGCTGACGCACTGGACCGACCTCTTCGACGGCCCGCGCCGCGTGACCTCGCTGCGGATGGACGAGCGGATGCTGGGCCCGATGTTCGCGGGCTGGGCCGACGCCGCCCGCGCGCAACGCGACGACCGGTGGGCCGCTGTGCTGTTCGACATCCTCACCGACACCCCGACGCTCGGCACCGACCCGAACGTGCGGCGCGAGCTGTTCGCCCTGCTGCCGCTGGACGAGCGGGTGCGCCGCCTGCGGCGGCTGGACAGCAGCTGGCTGGCCGAGATCGAACTGCTCCTCGCCGCCGTCCCGCGCCCGTGGCCGACGCCGCTGGCAGACCACGTGCTGCGACTGCTGGCCGACCGGGCGCAGGTGGCGGCCGCGCGCCCGGACGCGCCCGGCCACTCCCCCGCGTCCTATCGCACCCTGTTCCACACGGCCACGCTGAACTTTCCGGTCACCGCGGCCGGGGCCGTCGCCCGCACGGCCCACCGCTGCCCGGATCCGTACTGGCAGAACGCTTTCGAACAACTCGCCGAGAACCTGACCGAACGCACCACGATGCTCGAGGAGCTCCAGTGACCACGACCGAGTCCCCGCGCGACGAACTGCTGCGCCCGCACGCCGAACAGGCCTTCGCCGACGAACTGACCGCGCTCGCCGCGATCGACGACCGTCCCCGTCCGCCGTCCTGGCGACTGTCACCATGGGCCGTGGTGACCTATCTGCTCGGCGGCGTTCTCGCCGACGGGACCGTGGTGTCCCCGAAGTACGTGGGGCCGCGCCGGTTGCTGGAGGTCGCCGTCGCCACCCTGGCCACCGACCGCGCGCTGCTGCTGCTCGGTGTGCCCGGCACCGCGAAAACCTGGGTGTCGGAACATCTTTCGGCCGCCATCTGCGGGACGTCCACGCTGCTGGTGCAGGGCACCTCGGGCACCGCGGAGGAGGCGATCCGCTACGGCTGGAACTATGCCCGCCTGCTCGCCGAGGGTCCGAGCGAGGGCGCGCTGGTGGCCTCGCCGGTGATGACCGCGATGCGCGACGGATCGATCGCGCGGGTGGAGGAGCTGACCCGCATCCCCTCCGACGTGCAGGACGCGCTGATCACCATCCTGTCGGAGAAGACCCTGCCGATTCCCGAACTGGGCCGGGAGGTGCAGGCCGCCAAGGGTTTCAACGTGATCGCCACCGCCAACGACCGCGACCGCGGCGTGAACGAGCTGTCCTCCGCGCTGCGCCGCCGCTTCAACACGGTGGTGCTCCCGCTGCCCGCCGACGAGGACGAGGAGGTCGCCATCGTGACCCGCCGCGTCGAACAGCTCGGCACGGCACTGGAACTGCCGACCGTGCCCGCCGCGGCCGAGGAGGTGCGGCGCGTGGTGCGGGTCTTCCGGGAGCTGCGCTCCGGGATGACCGCCGACGGCCGCACCAAACTGAAGTCGCCGTCGGGGACATTGTCCACGGCCGAGGCGATCTCGGTGATCACCAACGGCCTGGCGCTGTCGGCCCATTTCGGCGACGGCGTGCTGCGCGCCTCCGACGTGGCGGGCGCCGTGCTGGGCGCGGTCGTCAAGGATCCGGTCGCCGACTCCGTGGTGTGGACCGAGTATCTGGAGGCCGTGGTGCGCGAGCGGCCGGAGTGGTCGGACTTCTACCGCGCGTGCCGCGAGGTGCACCCATGACTCCCGCGGCCCCGCCGGAAACGGACTCGGTCACAAGGGTTTTCGGCATCCGTCATCACGGCCCCGGTTCGGCGCGCTCGCTGCGGCTGGCGCTGGAACGGTTCCGGCCGGACATGATCCTCATCGAGGGTCCGGCGGACGCCGACCCCCTGGTCGGGTTCGTCTCGTCCGCGGAACTGTGCCCGCCGGTGGCGGTGCTGGCCTACGTCCCCGACGCCCCGGCACGAGCGGCGTTCTGGCCCTTCGCCGTCTTCTCCCCCGAGTGGCAGGCGCTGCGCTACGCGACGGAATCCGATGTCTCCGTGCGCTTCTGCGACCTCCCCGCCACCCACACCCTCGCCCTCGAGACCGAACCCGGCGACCGCGGCGACCCGCTCGCCGCCCTCTCCGCCGCCGCGGGTTACGACGACCCCGAACGCTGGTGGGACGCCGTCATCGAATCCGCCGCCGACGCCGACATCTTCGACGCGGTCACCGAGGCGATGGCCGCCCTGCGCGAAGACCTCACCCCCGCCACCTTGGAGCAGCCGGATTCGGCTGCGGCACAGGAGGTCTCGGAGCACGTTGCACCGCCGACGGCGGGAACGATCGACCGGCACACCCTCGTCCGCGAGGCGTACATGCGGCAGGTCATGCGAAAAGCCTTGAAGGAGGGCGCTACTCGGCTCGCCGTCGTGTGCGGGGCCTGGCACGCCCCGGCGCTGACCGGGAAGTTGGGGCCCGCCGCGCCGGACGCCCGATTGCTCAAGGGCCTGCCGAAGGTCAAGACCACGCTGACGTGGGTGCCGTGGACTCATTCGCGCCTTGCCGGGGCGTCGGGGTACGGGGCGGGGGTGACCTCGCCGGGGTGGTACCACCATCTGTTCACCCGCACCGAGCGGCCGATCGCCCGCTGGCTCACCATGGTCGCGGGCACCCTGCGACGCCACGACCTGCCCGTGTCCAGCGCGCACATCATCGAATCCGTCCGGCTCGCCGAGACACTCGCCGCCCTGCGCGGGCGACCGCTGCCGGGTCTGTCGGAGGTCACCGACGCCACCCGGGCCGTACTGTGCGAGGGGGACGAGACGATGTTGCGGCTCGTCACCGCCGAACTGGTGGTGGGCGAGGCGCTCGGCACGGTTCCCGAGGACACCCCGACCGTCCCCTTGGACGCGGACCTGCGGGCGCGGGCGCGCACGCTGCGGCTCAAACCGCAGGCCCTCGCCCAGCAGCTCGACCTGGATCTGCGCAAGGACCGCGATGTGGCGAGATCCCATCTGCTGCACCGGCTCTCGCTGCTGGACATCCGATGGGGCGTCAAGACCGACAGCGAGGTGCGCAATACCGGGACCTTCCGGGAGACGTGGACGCTGCGCTGGGAGCCGGAGCTGTCGGTCGCGGTGGTCGAGGCGTCGCGCTGGGGCACCACGATCCGCACCGCGGCCGAGGCCAGAATCCTCGACCGGGCCGCCGCCGACACCACCCTCGGCGAGCTCAGCGGCGCATTGGCGGACGCGCTGCTGGCCGATCTGCCCGACGCCGTCGCGGGCCTGGTACGGCGGCTGGAGACCGTGGCCGCCCTCGACCACGACGTCACCCATCTGCTCGCGGCGCTGCCCAACCTCGTCCGCACCCTGCGCTACGGCGATGTGCGCGGCACCGACCTCGGCGCGCTCACCCGGGTGGCCGACGGGCTGCTCATCCGTATCGGCGCCGGATTGCCCAGTGCCGTAACGGGTCTGGACGCCGACGCGGCTGCCGCGCTGCGCACTCAGATCGACGCCGCCCATCTCGCCGTCGCGACCAGGGACGACGCCCGAGCGACCGATATCTGGCTGACCACCCTGCGCACCCTCGCCGACCGCGACGACGTGCACGGGGCCCTCGTCGGCCGCGCGGTCCGCCTGCTCTGCGACGCCGGGATCATCGACGACGCGGAATCCGCGCGCCGCCTGTCGGCCGCCCTCTCGGTCGGGCACAGCCCCGCCGACAAGGCCGCGTGGATCGACGGCTTCGTCGGCGGCCGGGGTCTGCTGCTCGTCCACGACCGAGAACTGTTGCGGCTCATCGACTCCTGGCTCACCGGGCTCGACGAGGACCAGTTCGTCACGACGCTCCCCCTGCTGCGCCGGACCTTCGGATCGTTCGAGGCGGGCGAGCGGCGCTCGATCGGCGAGGCCGTCGGCCGCGGCGCCGCGCACCGGCCGAGGGACGTCGTGGACCTCGATCCCGACCGCGGCGCGACGGCACTCGCCGCGCTGACCGAAATCCTCGTGGCGGCACGATGACACACGCGAACGAACGAGCGGGGGACCCGATGAGCGCACCGGAACGACGCTGGCGGCTGGTGCTGGGCGCACCCGCGGAGACCGGGCTCGGCGGCCTGGCCGACGCGGCGGACATCGCCATGGACCGGGCGCTGTCGGCGCTGTACAACGCCGACGAGCAGAGTCCGTCGGAGAAGCGCTCGGCCGGACTCGGCGGGTCCGCGCCGAAGGTGGCGCGCTGGCTGGGCGATATCCGCACCTACTTCCCGTCGACGGTGGTCGAGGTGATGCAGCGCGACGCGGTCGAGCGGCTGAACCTCACCCAGCTGCTGCTCGAACCGGAGTTGCTCGAGGCCGTCGAACCCGACGTGCACCTGGTCGGCACGCTGCTGAGCCTGAACCGGGTGATGCCCGAAACCACCAGGGCCACAGCGCGTTCGGTGGTGGAGAAGGTGGTGCGCGAGATCGAACGGCGGGTCGCGGCGCGCACGGTCGCCGCGGTCTCGGGGGCGATCAACCGGGCCGCGCGCGTCGCCCGGCCGCGGCCGCGCGATATCGACTGGGATCGCACCATCCGCCGCAACCTCGCGCACTACCTGCCCGAGCACCGCACCGTCGTCCCCGAACACCTGGTCGGCTACGGCCGCCGCGCCCGGGCGGTGCACCGGGATGTCGTGCTGGCCATCGACCAATCCGGATCGATGGCCTCGAGCGTGGTCTATGCCTCGGTCTTCGGGGCGGTCCTGGCGTCCATGCGCGCGCTGCGCACCTCGCTGGTCGTCTTCGACACCGCCGTCGTGGATCTCACCGACCAGCTCGACGACCCCGTCGACGTCCTGTTCGGCACCCAACTCGGCGGCGGCACCGACATCAACCGGGCCATCGCCTACTGCCAGCAGCTCGTCACCCGCCCCGCCGACACCCTGTTCATCCTGATCTCCGACCTCTACGAGGGCGGTATCCGCGCCGAGATGCTCCGCCGCACCGCCGCCATGAAGGAGGCGGGCGTACAGGTCCTCGTCCTGCTCGCCCTCTCCGACGACGGCGCCCCCGCCTACGACCACGAAAACGCCACGGCCCTGGCCGCTCTCGGCATCCCCGCCTTCGCCTGCACCCCCGACCGCTTCCCCGACCTCCTCGCCCAGGCCCTCAACCGCGGCGACATCCGAGCCTGGGCCGACACCAACGCGGGCAGACCATGACCCGGACCGCCTTCGAAACTCCCAGCGCCACATCGGCTTTCGCGGATGCGGGCACGCGCACCAGCCCCGTCGCCATGGCACTCACCCGGGAACCGGTGTCCGGTGCGACCGCCGCGAATTCCGCCGCCGATGGCCGAGAGGGCGGCAGCCCTTCGCGAAAAGAGCTGCCGCCGTGGCCGATTCGAACCCCTCAGAGATCCGCGATGGCCGCCAACGGCGGGGTGCGGGCCGCCCGGACCGCGGGCCACAATGCGGCCAGCACGCCGACGACGCCGGAGCCCACCAGCATCAGCGCCACCTGCGACCACGGCACCGCGATCTGATCGATTCCCAGATCCCGCAGGGTGCGCAGGAATCCGGCGCCCAGGCCGAGCCCGAGGACCACGCCGATCACCGCGCCGAAGACGGCGATCAGAATGGACTCCAGGTAGATCGAGCGCCGCACCTGCGGGCGTTGCATGCCGACCGCGCGGAGCATGCCGATCTCCCGGCGGCGCTCCACCACCGACAGGGCCAGCGTGTTGACGATGCCGAGGACCGCGATGACCACCGCGAGGGCGAGCAGGCCGTAGAGGATCGCGAGCATGGTGTTGATCTGCTGGCCCTGCGTGCCCTTGAACTGCTCGTGATCCTGGACCTGCACGATCGCGAACTGATCGGTGGCCTTCTCCAGATCGGCGCGCATGGCGGACAGGTCGGTGCCGGGCTTCGCGGTGACCAGCACCAGGAAGTCCGAACGCAGCGACACCGGCGTCACCTGGTCGTACACCGCGGGCGGCACGACGAGTTTGCCGAGCAGCTGGGTGTCCTTGTAGACCCCGGACACCGTCAGCGGAACCTTCTTGTTATCCATGCTGGTCAGCTCGACCCGCTCCCCGACCCGCCAGCCCCGCTCGTCGGCCAGGCCCTGCGAGATCAGCAGATCGCCGTCGCCCAGGGCCCGCGAACCCTGCCGCAGTTCGAAATTCAACGCCGCCTCGATCGGCCCGTCCGGCGAGGTGGCCACCATCGAGTCCGACCCGGCCTTCAGATTCGTGCCGCGGACGGCGACCACATCCTGAACTCCCGCAACGGATTTCACCGCGTCCCCGGCCGCGACCGGCACGCCGACGAAACTGCCGGTCGGGCCCGCCAGGATGTAGTCGGCCCGCACGCCCTTGTCGACCAGCTCGCCGATGCTCGCCTTGGCCGAGGCGCCGAGCATGGCGATGGCGGTCACCAGCATCACGCCGAGGGTCAGCGCGAACGCGGTCGCGGCCGTGCGGCGCGGATTGCGCACCGCGTTGTTGCGCGACATGCGCCCGATCGGCCCGAGCGCGGCGACCACCACGCCGAGCGTTCCCACCACCGGTCGCGACAACCACGGCGAGGCCAGCAGCACCGCGAGAATCAGTGCGCCCGCACCGATTCCGACCGTGCGCGCGGCGTCGCCGCCCGTCGATCGCGCGCCCAGCACCGCCAGCACCACGCCCGCGATCGCGAGCACCGTGCCGATGATCGTCCGCCAGCGCAGCGACTCCCCGACCGAGGCGAACTCTTCCCGCATCGCCTCCACCGGAGGGATGCGGGCCGCGCGCCGGGCGGGCGCGTAGGCGCTGAGCACGGTCACCACCACGCCCATCCCGATCGCCACGCCCACGGTGCGCGGCCGCACCGACATGGCCCCGGTCGGCAGGCCGAGGTCGAACGCGTTCAGCAGCCCCGACAGGCCGAAGGCCAGCGCGATACCCGCCCCGAGACCGATTGCGCTGCCGACCAATCCGATGACCAACGCCTCCGACACCACCGACAACCCGACCTGCCCCCGGCTGGCGCCCACCGCGCGCAACAACGCCAGTTCGCGCAGCCGCTGGGCGACGATCATCGAGAAGGTGTTGTAGATGATGAACGTGCCGACCAGCAGCGCGATCGCGCCGAAGGCCAGCAGGAAGTAGTTCACGAACTTCAGCGCGTTGCCGATCTGCGCCTTCAGGTCCTCCCGGACCTGCGGCCCGTCCTGAACCTTGAAGTCCGGCAACGCCTTCGCGATCCGATCGCGCAGGTCGTCGGCCCGCACCCCGGGGGCGGCCGCGACGTCCACATAGGCCACGTAGTGCCCGTCGGTGAACAACTGCCGCGCCTGCTGATCGCTGAACAACAACCCGACGAAGCCGCCGGTGTCCGACGGCACCGAGTAGATGCCGGAGACGGTCACATCGATGGTGCCGCGCGAGGGGATCAGCACCTTCGCCTTGTCGCCGACCTTCAGCCCGGCCCGCTTGGCCCCGCCCGAATTGAGCGCGATCTCACCGGGATTCGCCGGGGCCGCGCCGTCGATGATCTTCTGCGGTTCCGCGATGGCGCGATCGGGCGGGATGTAGGACTGCCCCCAGCTGGGCGCGCCGCCGGTCTGCACGGCGTGCCCGTCCTTCAGCAGCACCACCGGGCCGTTCACGCTCGGCGCGATGGCCCGCACCCCGTCGATCTTCGACACCACGTCGGCCGCGGCCACCGGAACGCCGAGGGACTGGCGCTCTTTCGGGCTCACCCGCACGTCGACGCCCTTGGCCTGCTCGGCGAAGATGCCGTTGAACGTGTTCTGCAAGGTGTCGGTGAAGACGAACGAACCCGCGATGAACGCGGTTCCGAGGATCACCGACAGCAGCGTGAGCGCCAGGCGCACCTTGTGCGCGCCGAGGTTGCGCAGGACGACCTTGCGCATCGGATTGGCCATCAGACGTTCTCCAGCGACTTCATCCGATCGAGCACGGATTCGGCCGTGGGATCGCGCAATTCGTCGACGATGCGGCCGTCGGCGAGGAAGACGACGCGGTCGGCGTAGGAGGCGGCGTGCGGTTCGTGGGTCACCACGACCACGGTCTGACCGAACTCGTCGACCGCCGCGCGCAGGATCGACAACACCTCGCCGGAGGAGCGCGAGTCGAGATTGCCGGTGGGTTCGTCGCCGAAGATGATGTCGGGCTTGCCAGCCAGCGCCCGCGCGCAGGCCACGCGCTGCTGCTGACCGCCGGACAGCTCACTGGGCCGGTGGCTCAGCCGGTCGCCGAGGCCGAGGCGGCCGATGACCGTGTCGAGCCACCGCTGATCCGGTTCGCGGCCCGCGATGTCCAGCGGCAGCGTGATGTTCTCCAGCGCGGTGAGCGTCGGCACCAGATTGAATGCCTGGAAGACGAATCCGACCCGGTCGCGACGCAGCCGCGTCATCTGTTTGTCGGACAGGCCCGTCAGATCGGTGTCACCGATGTGCACGGTCCCCGAGGTGGCGGTGTCCAGTCCGGCCAGGCAGTGCATGAGGGTGGACTTCCCGGATCCGGACGGGCCCATGATCGCGGTGAATTCCCCCTGGACGAAATCCGCCGACACCCCGTCCAGGGCGCGGACCTGGGTGTCCCCCATTCCGTACAGCTTGACCAGGTCGATGGCGCGAGCCGCGAGCGCGGTCGCCGTTGATGCGGTGGGTTCGGTGCCTAGGGCATCGGCAGTCATGCTCTCCAGTCTTGCGGCCACGCCACCGTCGCGCCATCCGGATTTTCACCCAATACCCGGGGCGGAAACCCGCTTCCGCCGTCGCGCCTATTCTCGTTGCCATGGCGTTGCTCGCGCTGGCCCTGCTGGCCGCCCTGGTCACGGCGGTCCTCGTGCGGCGCGGGACCCTGCGCTGGGCGGGCGCCTGCGCGCTGGTCGCGGTCGCCACCCTGAGCGCGGGCGCGATCGAACTCACCCGCGACGTGGTCACGGACAACGGCGCGGCCCGGTTCGATCCGACCGCGTTGAACTGGGTGGTCCCGCACCGGCGAGGCTGGCTGACCGCGCTCGCGACGACCGTGACCGATCTCGGCGCGACCACCACGATGGGTGCGGTGGCGATCGCGGCCTGCGCGTGGCTGGCGTGGCGGCGGCGCTGGGCGGAGTCGGCCTTCGTCGCGAGCGCGGCCGTGGGCGCGGCGGTGATCGGCTCGGTGCTGAAACCGGCGGTGGGCCGCGATCGGCCGCCGCCGCTGGATCGGCTGGTGGCCGTGGCCCATCCGTCGTTCCCGTCCGGGCACACCCTCGGCGCCACGGCGGTGGTGGGCGCGCTGACCGTGCTGGTCCTGCTGTCCCCCGCGCGGCGCGCGGTCAAACTCACGGTGAGCACGGTGGCCACGATCTTCGTTGTGGCCGTGGGTCTTTCGCGCCTGTACCTGGGCGTGCACTGGTTCACCGACGTGCTGGCGGGCTGGTGCCTGGGCGCGCTGTGGCTGATCGTCTGCCTGATCGGGTACCGGATCGCCACCCGCCCGCGGCCGAGCGGTCGGGCTAGCCCCCGGCCAGCGCGCCGATGATGGCCAGCACGACCACCAGCAGCACCACCACGCCCACGATGATCGCGAGGACCAGTCCCACATTGGATTTGTTGCGCGGCGCGGGCGGCCGATACCCGTAGCCGCCCTGCTGCTGCGGATAGCCGGGCGTGGACCGGTAGACCGGCTGCGGCGGCGGGGTCGCCGACCGCACGGCCGCCGGATTCGGATAGGGCGCCGGCCCGACGGTCGGATTCGAGGGCCCCGTCGCCGGGCGCGGCGCCCCCGCTCCCCACGCGGGACCCGCCGCCTGCTGATTCCCGCTCGCCGCAAGCGGATTCGCGGCACTGCTCCCCCACGCCGGACCACCGGCGTTCTGCGCCCCACCGCCCGGGACCGCGGGATGCGAGGTACCGCTCCCCCACGCCGAGCCCCCCGCACTCTGCCCACCGCCGCTCGCGCCCGCCGCACCGCCACTCCACCCAGCGTTCTGGCCGCCGCTCGCAGCCGCCGCGCCGCCACTCCACCCGGCGTTCTGGCCGCTGCTCGGGACCGCGGGATGCGCCGGGTTGCTGCCCCACGCCGGGCCACCCGCGTTCTGCCCGCTGCTCGGGGCCACCGGATTCGCGGGGCTGCTACCCCACGCGGTCGCGCCCTGACCCCGGACCACGGGCATGCCGGGCCCGGTGCCCGGTCGGCCCTGGGTCATCATGCCGGGACCGGTCGTGGAACGGGGCGGGGTGGCGAACGGCACGGCCGGGGCGCTCGACGGCGCGAAGGCCCGGCGGGCGGCGGCGGCGAAGTCCGCGCAGGTGTCGAAACGGTCGTCGGCGCGCTTGGACATCGCCTTGGTGAGCACGCCGTCCAGCCCCGCGGGCAGACCCTGCCGCACGCTGCTCAGCACCGGCGGCGGACTCTGCAGATGACCGCGGATGACGGCCGCGGGATTGGGCGCGCTGAACGGCCCGGTCCCGGTGAACAGCCAGAACAGGCTGCACGCCAACGAGTATTGATCCGAACGGCCGTCGAGGTTGGCCCCGGTGAGCTGTTCCGGCGAGGCGTAGGCCAGCGTCGCGGTGAACGTGCCGGTCTGGGTGAGATGGCCGCCGTCGTCACGCAGCCGGGCGATGCCGAAGTCGGTGAGGTACACCCGTTCCCCGCGGCCGCCGGTCGAGCGCGCGAGCAACATGTTGCCCGGCTTGACGTCCCGATGCAGCACTCCGTTGCGGTGCGCGTAGTCCAGGGCCTCGGCGACCTCGGCGATGATCTGCACGGCCCGCTCGGGCGGCAGCGTGCGCGGTTCCACGCTGGCGGCGTCGATGCCGTCGATGAACTGCATGGAGATCCACAGCTGACCGTCCTCGAGCCCGCGGTCGTACACGGTGACGATATTGGGATGGTCCAGCTGCGCGACCAGGTCGGCCTCGCGTTCGAAACGGGCCCGAATCTCGGTGTCGGCCACCATTTCCCGATTGAGCAGTTTCAACGCCGTCATCCGCGGCAGGCGCGGATGTTTCGCCAGATAGACCGATCCCATGCCACCGCGGCCGAGCAACCGCTCGATGACATAGCCAGCGAATTCGTCACCGTTGGCCAGCATGCAAGCTCCCACTTCCCGTACCGCGCGACGGGACCCGCCTTCGCACGGCAGTACCGCATGAAATGCCCGTCGCCGCCCTCGGACCGACCACGGAAAACACCGAAACCATAGCAGTCCCGCAGGACCGCCACGCCGACGGAGATTGATACGTCCCCGTCCCCGCCCCCGGTTCGATGCCCGCCCGGACATTCCTGTCGGAGCCTACCGATACCCTCGTGATCATGCGCATTGGAGCACACGTCCGCCAAGACAGTGATCCGATCGGCTTCGGTGAGCGATTGGGCGCCGAGGTCATCCAGATGTTCGTCATCGATCCGCAGGGCTGGGAGAAACCGACGCCGCACCCGCGGGCCGACGAGATCAAGTCCAGTCCCATCGACGTGGTGGTGCACTCGTCGTATCAGATCAACGTGGCCAGCACGAACAACCGGCTGCGGATGCCCTCGCGCAACGCGGTGGCCCAGCAGGCACAGGCCGCCGCGGACCTCGGCGCGTTCGGCCTGGTCGTGCACGGCGGCCATGTGCGCTCCGACGCCGAGATCGAGGCCGGAATCGACAACTGGCGCAAGCTGTTCGAACGCCAGGCGGACAAGGGCGGTTTCGCGGTCCCGATCCTGATCGAGAACACCGCGGGCGGCAATCACGCGATGGCCCGCCACTTCGACGCCATCGCCCGGCTCTGGGACGCCGTCGGCGACCACGGCGCGGGCTTCTGCCTCGACACCTGCCACGCCTGGGCGGGCGGGGAGGAGCTCGTCGGGGTGGTCGAGCGCATCCGCGCCATCACCGGTCGCATCGATCTGGTCCACCTCAACTCCTCCCGCGACGAGTTCAACTCCGGCGCGGACCGGCACGCCAATTTCGCGGACGGCACGATCGATCCGCAACTGCTGGCCGAGGTCTGCCGCACCGCCGACGCGCCGGTCGTGCTGGAGACGCCCGCCGAGGGGTTGGCCGAGGACATGGCGTATCTGCGCGAGCACGTGGGGTAGCACTTTGCGATCCGGGTGACCGTAATGGTGTCCCCGGAGAGCCCGGCCGTGGTCTGCTCGGAGCCGTTCGGTTCCAACGAAAGGCCTTGTATGTCTGTCGATTACGCAGCAGCCACGGAGACCGCCGTGCGGGTGGTCAAGCTCGGTACCCACATCGGCGCGCGGATCGATGGGGTGCGGCTCGGCGGTGACCTCGACCCGGAGACGGTGGCGACGATCCGCGCGGCGCTCAACGAGCACAAGGTGATCTTCTTCCAGGGGCAGCAGCACCTCACCGAGGACGGCCAGTACGAATTCGCCCAGTTGCTCGGCACCCCGACCACCCCGCATCCGACGGTCACCTCCCGCGGGATCAAGAGCCTGGCCATCGACTCCCAGCACGGCCGGGCCAACAGCTGGCACACCGACGTCACCTTCGTCGACCGCGTGCCCAAGGCGTCCATCCTGCGCGCGGTGACCCTGCCCAGCTACGGCGGCTCGACCACCTGGGCGTCCACGGTCGCGGCGTACAACTCGCTGCCCGAACCGCTGAAGCGGCTCGCGGAGGGTCTGCGCGCCCGGCACTCCAACGTCTACGACTACGTCAGCGAGGAACACGACCGCGCCCGCACCGATCGCACCGAATTCGAGTCCACCTTCTACGAGACCGAACACCCGGTCGTGCGCGTCCACCCCGAAACCGGCGAAAAGGCTTTGCTGCTCGGCCATTTCGTCAAGCAGATCGTGGGGGTGTCGAGCGCCGAATCGCAGGCGCTGTTCCGGCTGTTCCAGGATCGGGTGACCCGCCTCGAACACACCACCCGCTGGAACTGGTCGCTCGGCGACGTCGCCATCTGGGACAACCGCGCCACCCAGCACTACGCGATCGACGACTACGACGGCGCCGAGCACCGCAAGCTGACCCGCATCACCCTCGCGGGCGACATCCCGGTCGGCGTGGACGGCGTGCCCAGCACGCCGATCGCGGGCGACGCCGGGCACTACTCGATCGTCGAGGACGTCCGCGCGGCCTAGCTGGCATGCTCTCCGCATGGAGATTCGCCCCTTGGACGGGATTCGGGTGCTCGAACTCGGCAACTACATCGCGGCGCCGACAGCCGGGCGCATACTCGGCGACTTCGGCGCCGACGTGATCAAGGTCGAGCGCCCGAAAACCGGTGACGAGCTTCGCAATTGGCGGCTCTACGGGGGTGACACCTCGATGCTGTACCGCACGGTCAACCGCAACAAGCGCTCCATCACCCTGGACCTGCGCACCGCGGCGGGCCGTGCGGTCGTGCTGGATCTGATCCGGCACTGCGATGTGCTGCTGGAGAACTTCCGGCCCGGGATGCTGGAGAAATGGGGACTGGGTCCGGACGTGCTCGACGCGGCCAATCCGGATCTGGTCGTCACCCGGATCTCCGCCTACGGGCAGACCGGGCCGCTGGCGGGTCGCCCGGGTTTCGCGGCGGTGGCCGAGGCGGTCGGCGGCCTGCGCGAACTGGTCGGCGATCCGGATCGCCCGCCGGTGCGGGTCGGCGTGTCGATCGGCGATTCGATCGCGGGCATCTACGCCGCGTTCGGCACGGTCATGGCCCTGTTCCGGCGCGATCGCGCGGACGGCCGAATCCCCTTGGACCAGCGCGTGATCGACGTCGCGCTGAACGAATCCATCCTGTCGGTGATGGAGTCGCTCGTCCCGGACTACCTCGCCTACGGCATCCGCCGCGAGCGGGTCGGCGGGCGCATGGAGGGCATCGCCCCCAGCAACGCCTACCCCTGCTCCGACGGCACCAGCATCATCATCGGCGGTAACGGCGACGCCATCTTCCAGCGCTACATGCGGGTGATCGACCGGGCCGATCTGGCCGCCGACCCGGAACTCCAGGACAACGCGGGCCGCTGGCGGCACCGCGAACGGCTCGACGCCGCCATCGCCGAGTGGACCCGGCGGCACTCCCGGGACGAGGCCCTGCGGATCCTGGAGGAGGCCGCCATTCCGTGCGGCCCGATCTACACCGCCGCCGACATCGCCGACGATCCACAGTATCGGGCCCGCAACATGATTCAGACCTTCCCGGTGGACGTGGGCGAACCGGAACCCAAACCCGTCGGCTTCCCCGGCATCGTGCCCGTCATCGGCGGCCGCTCGCTGCCGATCCGCGCGGTCGGCCCCGATCTGGGCGAGCACACCCACGAGGTGCTGCGGGAACTGCTCGGCATGTCCGACGCCGAGATCGCCGCGCTCGATCAGTCCTGATCGTCCTCGAGCTTGTCGATCAACTCGATCCCGGTGACGATATCGGGTTTGATCCGCACGATCCGGTGCTGCGCGCCCGGCAGCCAGGGCTCGACGAGCCCGTCGTAGTGGGCGACCTCGTCGGCGTCGAGGACGGGTTCGGCCGTGCCGGTGAGGATTACGCACCACCCGAGCTGGGTCTGGTGGTCGATGGTGTCGGCCTCGTAGGAGACCACCTGGCGGTCCGAATGCATGGCCACGATGTTCAGGTTGGCGTAGACGATCACCTGCTCGCCGTCGAGGAGGTGGTTGACCGGACGGATGGTCGGCAGGGCGTGCCGCGCGAACACGATCCGGCCGAATCGCACCGATCCGAGCAGTCGCAGGGCATCACCATTGGTCAGTTCGCGCAGCTCTCGCCGGCTTCGGTCCGCCATGCCCCGATTATCCTTGGCGGTCTGGGGATCCGGGCGGCCGCACCGGACGTGAACGCTCACGAATCGGACTAGTATTGAAACGACACCTTTCCGAGTCCAACAGCGAGGCTCGCGACCACCGCCGTTCGCGACCGGAGGAAACGTGGATTCTGTGCACGACCGCAATGGCGTGAATCTTCCCGCGCCCCAAGGCATTCAGCGCGACGAGTCGCTGAGCGATCGAGCCGAGTTCACCACCCTGAGCGACCGCTTGGTGCGGCACCTGTTCGATGTCGGTTTGCAATTACATTCGCTGCGTGCGGTTTTCGAGCGACATTCCGACACCGACGCCGAACTCCGGGAGGCCAGCGACGCGGTGACCGGCCTGCTCGACGATCTCGATCTGCTGATCCGTGACACCGCCCTGGCCGTCCTGGTGCTCGAGCGCGAACCCGAAGCGCCCGAGGTCAATCCGCCGATGCGCCGCAAACGCCGCCGCTGATCGAGCGTTATCGAGGCAACCCCAGGCGGTCGGTGATTCCGTCGAGCAGGCACGCCAGCGTCCAGGCGACCGGATCGTCCGGCCCCGAACCGGTCCGGCCCCGGAACCAGCGCGCGAAGGCCGGATAGCGATCGTCGGACAGCATCGGCTCCACGAACGGGCGGGCGGCCGCCTCGAGTTCGGCGTCGGTGCGCAGGCCGATCCGGTCGCGCATGCGCAGTTCCTCGGCCGATTGCAGTGCGGCGCCGACGATGTGGCCGTCCACCGCCCCGGTGAGCAGGGTCAGCTCGTCGGCCGACAGCCCCAGCGGCTCCAGCAGCGCGAAGCGGAAATCGAAGTAGCGCAAGGCGTTCGGGCCCAGCGGGGGGCGGGTGTGCACGAGTTCACCGAACCACAGGTGGCGGCGGATCACCTCCCACGTGTTCAGCGCCAATCGCTCGAGGCCCAGTCGCCAGCTCCCGGCGTCGGCGGGGAGCGGGATCTCGCCGTAGACGGCGTCGATCATGAGATCGACCAGACCGTCCTTGCTGCCCACATAGCGGTACAGCGACATAGGGGTGGACGCGCCCACGGCCGTGGCCACCCGGCGCATGGTGAGCGCCCGCGCGCCCTCGGCGTCGGCGATCGCCAGGGCCGCGCGCAGGATGTCGGCCCGGCTCAGGCTCGTCGTCGGCCGTCCCGGGGGTTCGGGCAGCGACCAGATCAGCGGGCCGGGCGCCTCGTCGGTCATCACACCTCCTTGCCCGCATTCAACCATTCGTGTACTAAGTACACATGGTGTACGAGATACACGAACCTCGCGTTCTGATCGTCGGCGGCGGCCTGGTCGGCCTGTCTGCGGCGCTGTTCCTGCGGTATCACGGTGTGGCGGTCACGCTGGTCGAGCGGCGGGAGACGACGTCGCCGCAGCCGAAGGCCCGGCGCGTGAACATCCGGACCATGGAGTTGTTCCGGCAGATCGGCATCGCGGAGGAGGTGTTCGCCGCCGCGGCCGATCTGGCCGAATTCCAGGCGATGGCAGCCGGTCCCACGCTGGCCGAGGCCGAGCGGCTCCCGTTCACCCTGCCCGGCGGCGTGCCCGAGTGGGACACCATCACCCCGACCGCGGCGTGCCTGTGCGCCCAGGACACGCTGGAACCGGTGCTGCGCCGACTCGGGGAGGAACGCGGCGCGGATATCCGATTCGGTGTCGAATGCGTCGAATTCACCGAGGACGCAACGGGTCTCGATGTCACACTGCGGTCCGCGGACGGTTCGGTGAGCGTGATGCGCGCAGCCTGGCTGATCGCGGCGGACGGGGCCGCGAGCCCGATCCGGCGGCGGCTCGGGATCGCGCGCAGCGGACGCGGAACGCTGGGACGCGCGGTGAACGTGTACTTCCGGGCCGACCTGTCGGATGTGGTGCGGGGCCGGGAGTTCAATCTCTGCCAGATCGAAAACCCCGTGACGCCAGGCGCTTTCCTCTCCGTGGACGGGCGATGCCGGTGGATCTTCAGCACGGCCGTGGACATCGATCGCCCGGCGGACGACTGGGCCGAGGTGGTGCGCGAGGCCCTCGGCGTGCCCGACGCGCACCCGGAGATACTCAGCATATTGACCTGGGAGCCAGGAATGTTCGTCGCCGACGCCTACCGCTCGGGCCGCGTCTTCCTCGCCGGCGACGCCGCACACGTCATGCCCCCGTACGCGGCCGCGGGCGCCAACACCGGAATCCAGGACGCCCACAACCTGTCCTGGAAACTGGCGTGGGTGCTGCGCGGCGACGCGGACCCGACCCTCCTGGGCAGCTACCACACCGAACGCCACCCCACCGGCTGGCACATCGCCGACCAATCCAGCATCCGCACCCCCGACCTACGCCGCATGACAACCGATTCCACCGACGGCACCCCATTGACCGACCCGATCGCCCTCATCCTCGGAACCCGTTACGCCACAGGCGCTCTCGTACCCGACGACAGCCCACACACAATGACCCGCCTCGACCTACACGGCCAGCCCGGAACCCGCCTCCCCCACCGGTTCTCGACCGACGGCAGGTCCACCCTCGATCTCATAGGTACGGACTTCGTCTTGCTCACCGGGCCGGACGGCGAAGCCTGGCAGTCGGCGCGACAGTCGGTCCAGGTCCACACTCTAGACGAATCCTGGTGCGACACAGTGGGTGTGGACCGCTCCGGCGCGGTCCTGGTACGTCCGGACCAGATCATCGCCTGGCGCGCGCGGACTATGCCCCCCGATCTCGACGGCGCGGTCCGGGCGGCGCTGCGACACGTCCTCGGGGCAGCCACACCCGCACACTGAGGATCGCCGTGGACGCCGGTCCCCACTCGCGGCGAGCTACCACCGGACGGCGACCCCACGTCCGGACAGATCACGGGCGTGGGAATCTCGGGGCCGGGACACCTCGGGGTCATAATCGACGGCTATGACACCTGCACTGAGCCGTCGCGGCCTGCTCGGCTACACCGGAGCGCTCGCCGGCTGGGGGTTACTCGCCCCGGCCGCTCCCGCCGTCGCCGCTCCGGACGCCGCCGCGCTGCCGAAGGTCGGTGAGAGCTTC
This sequence comes from Nocardia sp. NPDC003482, assembly GCF_053588115.1. Classification (NCBI taxonomy): domain Bacteria; kingdom Bacillati; phylum Actinomycetota; class Actinomycetes; order Mycobacteriales; family Nocardiaceae; genus Nocardia; species Nocardia sp. NPDC003482. The sequence goes on along the minus strand of NZ_JBSFPI010000012.1, from coordinate 217,021 downwards.
ACGTTGAGCCTGAGCGGTTTCGGCGCGACCTTGGTCGTGAACCTGCCGCCGCCGTTGCCGATACTCGACTTTCTCGGCTCGCGTGTCGTGAAGGTCCTGCGCGGCGACGATGCCGACTCGGTGCGGCTGAAGACTCTGGAGTTCTCGATGGAGGCAATGCATCCAGTCTTCGGGAGGGTCACCCTCGGGTTGCTCGACACCGATGACGACCCACCGAGCTCGCTGCGGCGGCAGTCCGGCGCGTTGGTCGAAACCTGGTACCAGTCGATCACCGTCATCTTCGAGAAGTGCGGCGACTGCCAGGGACCGTTCGCGCTGAGGACGCTGTCGCCCGCGCGATGGACCGCTCGCCTGTCGGACTATCCGCCGCCGCCACAATCCGCGGAACCGGGCGGGGCGCCGACCGGCGGCCGGTTGTACCGAGCGACCGAACCGATCCGAATCGGGCTGCGCGCCAACGGGTCCGGGGCCAGCACAACCGCCGCCTCCGGCGAGTGCGCGGAGTGCCCGCTGACCCGACCGCTTTCCGAGCAGGACGACTCCTCGGGTCGGAACCCCGGGACCGGCGACGGTGTGGAATACGTGCGGCTGCAAGGATTCGACATCAACCAAGGCCGACTGCCGGGGTAGGCTCCGGCGCGCTTGACCTCGAGTGGAGTTCAGATTTTAGGGTCGGATCGATCTTCGAGAACGGAGCAGACCATGACGATCACCCGGCCCACCCTGTCCGACCTGGCCACCGAGGCGGAGGCACACGCGGTCGCCGCGAACCTGGCGGCGGAACTCCAGCAGGCGGTCGAGGCCTCCGACGCCGACCGCTACGACAACTCCTTCGCCGCCGACATCCTCTGGGGCTCCCCCTTCGGCGCCACCGTCACCGGTTACGCCCACCTCAACGCCATCCACCACCAACTCATGCGCGACCGGATCGCCCCCGCCTCGACCTTCGAGGTCGTCACCGCCACCAGCCCTGCCCCCAACGTCGTCATCACCCAAATCGCCAGGCGCGCAACCGATCCCACAGCCTTCTCCGAACTGGCCCTCTACATCCTGATCCACCGCGACGACCACTGGTGGCTCGCCGCCGCCCAGAACACCCCCATCGACCCCACCCGCGTCCCCAATTGAACCAACCCAGCCGCACCCTTTATTCGAATCCGCACCCGTTGTAGGGCCATGCAGGGGGTGCGGATTCGAACAAAGGGTGCGGCTGGGGTTACTCGAAGGCGTAGTGGGCGTAGGTGCGGACCGGTTCGTAGCCGATGGATCGGTAGATCTTGTTGGAGGTGGGGTTGGCGAGGTCGGCGAAGAGGCAGACGCGGGTGCCGCGGTCGAGGAGCCATTGGGAGACATGGGCGGTCAGGGCGGCGGCGTAGCCGTTGCGGCGTTCCTCCGGCGGGGTGTAGACCGGGCCGATCCGGCTCCAGCCGTAGGCGCGGGCCTGGTGGGCGGCCATCGAGACGGGGCGACCGTCCCGCTCCCACAACCACAGTCGGCCCAGGGCGATGCGCACCCGGACGGCGGCGCGGTCCATGCCGACGCCCACCTCCGCGCGCATACCGTCGAGCCAGCGGACGCACAGCTCGAGATCGGCGTCGACCGCGCGGCGCACCGACCCGGCCGCCTCCGGCGCGCGCAGGGTTCCGAGCCGATACAGCCTGCTGGCGAAGTCCATCCGGAACTTGCTGCCGTGCAACGCCGTCCACTGTTCGGCGAAGACCAAGGCGATGCCCGGCGCGGCCTCCACCCCCGGCGCGGTGGGTTCCCGTTCGGCGAAGCTGCGGGCCAGTTCCGGCACGATCGGATCGGGCACGTCGCTGAGATACACACTCTGCCCGCCGGTCCGCATACCCGCGCCGATCACGTCGTCCCCGGCGGTCACGGCCGCGAACAGCGCGTGCCCGTCGCTCAGCCCGCTGACGAAATTGTCGACGGCGGTGGCGACCACGGTGTGCCGCAATGGATCACGCGACAGGAACTCCCCCGCCCGACGCCGGAACTCACCGGCGTCCTCGGTCAGCTCGATCCTCATACATGTTCACGGTAGGCGCGAATGCCCGCCGAGCCCAGGGAATTCAGCGTTCGGCGTGCGCGTCGGCGCGCAGCTTCAACAACACCAGACCGGCCGTGCAGGCGAGGATCAGTCCGGCGACCGTGATCTCCACGCGCAGACCCGCGATGCCGAGCACCGCGCCGGTCAGTCCGCCGAGGAAGATCGACCACGCCAGCACGCGGGAGACGATCGCCCACCCGGTGCGGCCGGATTCGGTTGCGCCCGAATCGTTGTCCGACACCGCACGCAGCGGGGATGTCGAATATGCTCCCATCATCACTCCTCGATGACGCCCGTCGGGGGTTTGCGACATTCGCGGTTGTCCCTCAATACATTTCAGGCGTCTCACGTGTAACTTTGCTCACACGGTACGACTCCGTTGCGGAATCTTCACACGACACGTGCCCGCGACACGCCGAAGTAATCAATTCGATATATGAATCAGTAATGTTTGACATTACCCCCGGGGTATCTTGCCGACCGACCGGCCTGCCTAGCCCGATGCCTCGACCTCGATTAAGGTGAGGCGACTCGACAATTGAGGAGCACCACTCGCATGGACGGCAGCAGGGAGAGCGCGGGTGATCGCGCCGACGACACCTCACGCCGGCTGACCGCCAAGGTGACGGGTCCCGCGATCGCCGCGGGCGCGGTCTCGCTCGGTTTGGTTCTGATCGGTTCGTGTGGTCTGGGACATCAGGACATCTATGTCGCACCGCCGCCGCTGAATTCGGATCTCCAGAGCGCCCAGCCCGGCACCCGCTCCACGAGCACCACCCCCGGCGTGCTGATTCCGCCGTCGCCCACCTGGCGCATCGCGATCAACACGCCCCCGCGCCGCACCCCGACCAGCGCCACCACCTCCACCACCACGAGCAATCCCCCGGTGGAACCGGCCGACGGCCAGCCCCGCCCCGCCGAACCGGCCCGCAACGAATCCCCGGCTCCGGCACCGGAACCGCCGCGCAACGAATCCCCCGCGGCCGCACCGGAACCACAGCGCAACGAATCCCCCGCCGCCGCACCGGATCTGCCGCGCAACGAATCCCCCGCCGCCGCACCGGAACCGCCCCGCCCGGTCGAGGCCCCCGAGGAGCCGGAGACCACCAAGAACCTCCCGATCACCCCTTCGGCCACCCCCACCGAGAATTCCCTCCCCCCGGCCACCTCCGAACAACCCACCCCCGCGCGAACCCCGGCCCCCACCTCCCAGCCGACCACCCCCGCCGCGGCCCCCCACGAAACCCCCACCCTCCGAGTCGAACCCGCCACCCACACCGACTGACCCCAGCCGCACCCCTTCTCGAGATCCGCACCCCTTACATGGCTCTGCAAGGGGTGCGGATTCGGATAAAGGGTGCGGCTGGGTTGCCGTTACAGCTCTACGAGGTCGTAGGTGGGGGTGTGGGCGGTGAGGATGTGGAGGTGGTCCAGGGGGGCGCCGAGGGTGCGTTCCAGGGCCGTGAGGCGGGCGGCGTAGTGGCTCACGGGGTATTCGGTGGTGATGCCGATGCCGCCGTGCATCTGGATGGACTCCTGGGCGATGTGCCGGCCGGAGCGGGCCACCTGGAGCCGAGCGCGGGACAGGGCGATCGGGTTCACCGCGCCGTCGGCCAGGGAGGCGGTGGCGTAGTAGCTCATGCTGCGGGCCAGCTCCAGCGAGACGTACAGGTTGGCGGCGCGCTGGGTGAGGGTCTGGAACTTCGACAGCGTGACGCCGAACTGCTTGCGCGTCTTGAGGTATTCGGTCGTCAGCCGCAGCGCCTCGGCCATGGCGCCGACGGATTCGGCGCACAGGGCGGCCTGGGCGACCCCGATCTCGTCGGCGACGGCGGCGCTCGCGTCGCCCTCCCCGAGCAGTTCCGCGGGGGCCGAGGCGAATTCGATCTGCGCGCCGCGGCGGCCGTCGAACGTGCGGTACGGCGTGCGGGTCACGCCCTCGGCGTCGGCCGCGACCAGGAACAGTCCGGTGCCGCCGTCCGGCAGCGCCGCGCTGACCACCAGCTCGTCGGCGCAATCACCGTGCGCCACCGGGTTTTTGGTGCCGGTGAGCCGATAGCCGTCGCCGTCGGCGGTCGCCGTGGTCGTCACCGTCACGGCGGGCCAGCGCGAACCGGGCTCGTCGTGGGCGAAGGCGAGCAGCTTCGCGCCGCTCACCACCTCCGGCAGCACCCGCTGGCGCTGCTCGGCCGTACCGGCGCGGGCGATCAGCCCGCCGGGCAGCAGGACCGCGTCCACCAGCGGTTCGGGCGCGAGGCGGCGGCCGATCTCCTCGACCACGACCATCGTCTCGACCGGACCCGCGCCGACGCCGCCGTCCTCCTCGCTGAAACTCAGGCCCAGCACGCCCAATTCGGCCAGCTGGGACCACACCTCGCGGCTCCAGCCCAGATCGGTGTCGACGACCTTCAGCCTGGTCTCCGGGTCGTAGGCGCGGGTCAGCAGATCCCGGACCGTGTCGCGCAACAGGCCCTGTTCATCGGTGAGTTCGAAATCCATTGCGGCGCCTCACAATCCGAGAATGGTGGAGGCGATGATGGTGCGCTGCACCTCGCTCGAGCCTCCGTAGATGGTGGTCTTGCGGTAGTTCAGATAGGACGGCCCGGTGCGCTGGGCCCAGTCCGGGGAACCGATGCCCTCGGCGTTCACCGGGAGCGCGTCCGGGCCGGCGATGTCGAGCAGCAGTTCGGTGGCGGCCTGCTGGAGTTCCGAACCGCGCAGCTTGAGCACCGAGGAGACCGGATTCGGCCGTCCCTCCTGGGAATTGGCGACCACCCGCAGCAGCGTCAGCTCCAGCGCGAGCAGTTCGTTCTCCAATTCCGCGATGCGGGAGGCGAACAGCGGATCCTCGAGCAGGGTGCCGTCGCCGACCGAGGTCTTCGCCGCGTACTCCTTGGCGACGGCGAGTTTCACCTTGGTGCGGCCCACGCCGGTGATGCCGGTGCGCTCGTTGCCCAGCAGGAACTTGGCGTAGGTCCAGCCCATGTTCTCCTCGCCGACGAGCTGGTCGGCGGGCACGCGGACGTTCTCGAAGAAGACCTCGTTCACCTCGTGATGTCCGTCGATCAGTTTGATCGGGCGGATGGTCACGCCGGGGGTCTTGACGTCGAACAGCAGCAGCGAGATGCCCGCCTGCTTCTTCGGCGCCTGCGGATCGGTGCGGACCAGGCAGAAGATCCAGTCGGCGTACTGGGCGAGGGTGGTCCAGATCTTCTGACCGTTGACGATGTAGGAGTCGCCGTCGCGCACGGCGGTGGTGCGCAGCGAGGCGAGGTCCGAACCCGCGTCCGGTTCGGAGAAGCCCTGGCACCACCAGATGTCGAGGGCGGCGGTCGGCGGGAGGAAGCGCTCCTTGAGTTCCTGCGAGCCGAACTGGGCGATCACCGGGCCGATCATGTTGGCGTTGAACGTCAGCGGCTCGGGCACGCACGCCAGTTGCAGCTCGTCCTCCCAGATGTGGCGCTGGATCGGCGTCCAGTCCTTGCCGCCCCACTCGACCGGCCAGTTCGGCACGGCCAGGCCGTGCTCGTGCAGGATCTTGTGCGAGGTGACGATGTCGTCGCGGGAGAGCTCCCGGCCGTATTTGATCTTGTCACGGATCTCCGCCGGAATCTTGGTCCGGTAGAGCTCCCGCAGTTCGTCCCGGAAGGCCACCTCATCGGGTGACAAGGCAAGTTTCATGGGCGTCTCCCACCGTGTTCGGACTGTCCGTGATCAAACCTACCCCTCGGTAATGGAGGGTTGTCCGCTGGATCACAGTCTGCCCGGGGTGGCGTGGATGTAACCGAGGCGGCGCGATCCGTTGACGAACTGGTACGTTGCTCGGATGACCGGCAGGACCATCGCGCGCCTGGCCGTGACCGCGGCCGCCCTCGCAGTGGGGGCGGCGGCCACGTTCGGCAGCGCCATCGCGGAACCCGCGCAATCCCCCCTCGACACCGCGATCGAGCGGCTGACCGCCACGGCGGGCGACGATCCGGCGGCCCGCGCCGGGGTCGAGTCCACCGCGAGGGCCGCGCATCTCATCACCGCCGCGCACCTGGAGCAGGTCGCGGGCGGTTTCGCGCCGTTCGCGTATCAGGCGCCGACGGTCGGCTGCGGCGACACCTTCTTCACCCTGACCGCCGCCTCGGGGATCTCGGGCGCGGCCGGGTCGACGCGCGGTATCGCGGGCGCCCCGGGCACCCTGACCTTCCAGGCCACCCCCGCCGTGACGGGCTTCCCGATCTCCTCGGGCCTGACCGTCGCCTGGGTGAATGTCAACAACGGCCGCGCCGGAATCGACCCGCTCGACGATCTCACCGACTACCACCTGCCCGGCCTGTCCAAGACGGTCGAGACCGGCGCGGGCACCATCGTCGCCACCATGTGGGGCACGATCAACTACCCGACGTCCCTGTGCGTGATGACCCCGACCGTCGGCATGTTCAGCGTCGCCGACGAGCCCCTGCCGTCGGATCCGAATGCCGCTCCGGCCCAACCGGTTCCGAGCCCGTCCGCCGCGCCGGGACGACCCGCACCGCGTTCGGGCACCACGGACGACAAGGGCGCGCCGGGCGAGAACGGACCGGTGACGCCCAACTGATCGGGGGACGCCCGCGTTCCCCCGGCGGTATCGGGGCACGAGCGTCCGGCGAGGCCGGGCCGGTCGTCGTCGCGAAAACCGGTTGACGCCGAGCGCGCGCCGATGATGTCGTCGCAGTGTCAGCCGATGCGCGGGACGCGGGCGAAGGGGTGAGCCGATGCCGGGGGAACTGTCGGGGCGCGTCGCGGTCGTCACGGGGGTGAGCCGACGGCAGGGAATCGGCTTCGCGGTCGCGCGGCGCTTGGCCGCCATGGGCGCGAATCTCCTTGTGACGCATTGGGTTCCGCACGACGAGGCGCAGCCGTGGGGCGCGGACGACATCGACGCGATCCGGCGGGAACTCGCGGCGGTGACCCGGATATCCGATATGAGTGTGGATTTCGTCGATCCCGTCGCACCGGAGCGCGTAATGGCAGCCGCCGCAAGCGAATTCGGTCACGTGGACATCCTGGTGGCCAATCACGCGCGCAGCGGCGGCGACGGCACCCTGCTCGACATCGACGCCGACATGCTGGACACCCATTGGGCCGTCGACGCGCGCTCGGTGCTGTTGCTCACCCGCGAGTTCGCGCGGCGCTACCGCCCCGAACGCGACGCGGTCACCGATCGCGGGCGGGTGGTGTGGCTGACCTCCGGACAGCATCTGGGCCCGCTGCCGGGCGAAATCGCCTATGCCGCAGCGAAATCCGTGCTGGCCGGGCTGACCGCCACCGTCGCCGCCGAACTCGTCGGGCGGGGCATCCTGCTCAACACCGTCAACCCGGGGCCCGTCGACACCGGATACCTCTCCCCCGAGGGCCTGGACCGCCTCCGGCGGGCCTTCCCGCGCGGCGAGGCCGGGCATCCGGACGATCCGGCGCGGCTCGTCGCCTGGCTGGTGTCCGATGCGGGGCGCTGGGTGGTCGGGCAGGTGCTCGACTGCGAGGGCGGATTCCGCCGCGGGCCTTGGTGATTCAGGAACGGGGCTTGCGGCGGTCCGGGCGCTTGGGGTCGCGGCGATGGTTGCGGGGCATCGTGCGGTGGTTGGGTGGGCCCTGATCGAGTTGGAGTTGGATGAGCTGGCCGCTGATTCTGGTGCGGCGCAAGGCGTCCAGGGTTTCCGGGGGGAGGTCGGCGGGCAGTTCCACCAGGCTGTGGTCGGGGCGGATGCTGATGTGGCCGAAGTCGCTGCGGCGCAGGCCGCCCTCGTTGGCGATCGCGCCGACGATCGCGCCGGGGACCACGCGGTGCCGCTTGCCGACGGCGATGCGGTAGGTCGCCATCTCGCCGCCGGTGACGCGGTTCGGGCCGGCGGGGGCGCCGGGCTCGCGGCGGCGGTCCCGGTCGCGGCGACCGCGTTCGGGCTCCGGCTCGGGTTCCATGAAGAAGTTCTCGCCGTCGTGCGCGCCCACGGCCAGCGCGGCGGCGATATCGGCGAGCGGGATGTTGTGCTCGGCCTCGTAGTCCTCGATGAGCTTGCGGAACAGCGCCAGATTGTCGGAGGCGAGGTTCTCGGTGATGGCGTCCTGGAACTTCACCACGCGCTGGGCGTTGACGTCCTCGACCGTGGGCAGCTGCATCTCGGTGAGCGGCTGGCGGGTGGCGCGTTCGATGGCGTCGAGCAGGCGGCGTTCGCGCGGGGCGACGAACAGCAGCGCCTCACCGGTGCGGCCCGCGCGGCCGGTGCGGCCGATGCGGTGCACGTAGGACTCGGTGTCGTGCGGGATGTCGTAGTTGACCACATGCGAGATGCGGTCCACGTCGAGTCCGCGGGCGGCCACGTCGGTGGCGACCAGGATGTCCAGCGATCCGGCCTTGAGCTGGCCGATGGTCCGCTCGCGCTGGTTCTGCGCGATGTCGCCGTTGATGGCCGCGGCGGAATAGCCACGGGCGCGGAGCTTTTCGGCCAGTTCCTCGGTGGCCTGCTTGGTGCGCACGAAGATGATCATCGCCTCGAAGGACTCGACTTCGAGGATGCGGGTGAGCGCGTCGAGCTTGCGCTGATGCGACACCTGCACGTAGCGCTGGGTGATGTTGGTGTTGGTGGTCGTCTTGGTCTTGACCGTGATCTCGACCGGATCCTTCAGATACTGCTTGGAGATCTTGCGGATCGCGGACGGCATGGTCGCCGAGAACAGGGCCACCTGCTTGTCGGCCGGGGTGTCGGCGAGAATCCGCTCGACGTCCTCCTGGAAACCCATCTTGAGCATCTCGTCGGCCTCGTCGAGCACCAGATACCGCAGCTGGGTCAGATCCAGCGTGCCGCGCTCGAGGTGATCGATGATGCGCCCCGGCGTCCCGACCACCACCTGCGCGCCCCGGCGCAGCCCCGACAACTGCACGGCGTAGTTCTGCCCGCCGTACACCGGCAGCACGTGCACCCCCGGCAGATGCGAGGAATACCGCCCGAACGCCTCGGCCACCTGGATGGCCAGCTCCCGCGTCGGCGCGAGCACCAGCGCCTGCGGCGCCTTCCCCTTCCCCTCGAGCCCCATGAGGATCGGAATCGCGAACGCCGCCGTCTTCCCGGTCCCCGTCTGCGCCAGCCCCACGACATCGGCCCCCGCCAGCAACGGCGGAATCGTCGCCGCCTGAATCGGGGAGGGAGACTCGTAGCCGACATCGGCGATGGCCGCGAGCAGGCGGTCATCGATACCTAGATCGGCGAAGGACGGGTCGGCTGCGTCCCTCTCGTTGTCATGGGCAACGCTGTCGACCGGTGGAGTGTTCATATTGACCAGCAGTTTACTAGCTGAGGTTCGACCCACCGCCACTGCTGCCTCGGGTCGAGTCCCCGAACCCGCCGATCCCGGACCCCGGTCGGCCACCGACACCCGCCCGCGCCCCGAGTCAGCGCCGTGACCAGCGGTATCACCGGGACGTGCGTCACGCCGTGCGGAGCATCACACCGCAGTCCAGGGGCTCGTCGCGACGCACGCGGACCATCGTGGTCCATGCCACGAAACAGTCTGCCGCACAACCAGTCCCGTCGATGGGATGGCTCATTTCGGCGAGCAGGTCGCTCGGCGCGGACACGACGGCGAGCCTCGCACCACCCGCAATCCGATGTGGTTTACAACAATCACGCTCGTCTCGAGGCTCCTGGTGGGCGGGCGGGGCGTCGGGACAATACGGTGAGACGTATGCAACCCCAGCAGTCCGTGTCCGGCGTGGTGCCGTCGGTCGTGATCAGCAGTTCGACGGCCGTGCAGGCCGGTGGGTCGGTTCCGGTGGGTGGGACGGAGGCGGTGGCGGAGCCGAGTCCGGCGCCCGCGCCGGTGCCGACGCCGGCGCGGGCGGTGGATGTGGCCGTGGTGCAGTTCGGGCCGTACACCGACAAGGCGGCGAATCTCGCGATGTTGCGCGAGCATGTGCGGGCGGCGGCGGAGTACGGGGCGCGGGTGGTGGTGGCACCGGAGTATTCGATGTTCGCGGTGAAACGGCTGGACGAGCGGGTGGTGGCGGCGGCCGAGCCGATCACGGGGGAGTTCGTCTCCGGATTGCGCGGGCTGGCAGCCGAATTCGGGGTGCATCTGGTGGCGGGGGTGGTGGAGTCGCCGGGCGGCGAGGAGAGCGGGCGGATCTACAACACGCTCGTGGCGGCGGGGCCCGAGGCGGACTTCGCGGCGGTGTATCGGAAGGTGCATCTGTACGACGCGTTCGGCTTCCGCGAGTCCGATATCGTGCTGGCGGGCGATATCGCCGATCCGGCCACATTCACCGTGGACGGGGTGGTGTTCGGCTTGCAGACCTGTTTCGATCTGCGCTTCCCGGAGGGCTGCCGTCGCGTCGCCGCGGCCGGGGCGCACGTGATTCTGCTTCCGGCGCAATGGATTCCGGGTCCGGCCAAGGTGGACCAGTGGACGACGCTGCTGCGGGCGCGGGCCATCGAGAACACCGTCTACGTGGCCGCCGCCGATCAGGCGACGCCGCGCGGGGCGGGCGCGTCGATGATCGTGGATCCGATGGGCGTCGTGCTGGCCGAACTCGGCGAGGCCGACGGCATCGCCACCGCCCGGGTCGACCTCGACCACCTCGAGCAGGTCCGCACCACCAATCCGAGTCTGTCGCTGCGGCGTTTCACCATCTCGCCCTAGACTGGACCGCACCATGATCTACCCCGATCGGGTCGCGGCCGGGCGCGCGCTGGGTGGGTCGCTGACCCACCTGCGGGCGGCGCACCCCCTGGTGCTGGGCCTGCCCCGGGGCGGGGTGCCGGTCGCCGCGGGCGTGCGCTCGGTGATCGGCGGCCAACTCGACGTGCTGCTGGTCCGCAAACTCGGCGTGCCGTGGCAGCCCGAACTGGCCATGGGCGCGATCGGCGAGGGCGGCGTCCGCGTCCTCAACGACGACGTCGTCCAGCACACCGGCGTCACCCCCGACCAGCTCGTCGACGTCGAGGACGCCGAACTCACCGAACTCGAACGCCGCCAACGGTTTCTGCGCGCCGAACTCCCGCCCGTCCCCCTCGCCGACCGCACCGCGGTCATCGTCGACGACGGCATGGCCACCGGCGCGACCGTCGCCGTCGCCTGCCGAGTCACCCGTATGCACGCCCCCCGCAGCATCACCGTCGCCGTCCCCGTCTCCTCCATCGAGGCGCTGCACCGCGTCGAACCCCTCGCCGACGAGGTCGTGTGCCCCTTCGTCCCCCGCGTGCTCGGCGGCGTCGGCGGGGCCTACGAGGATTTCCACCAGCTCGAGGACGACGAGGTCGTGGAGTTGTTGCGGGACGGCGCGGGGTGACGCCGGGTCACCACACCGCGTGGTCGGCGATCAGCCGCTCCGCGGCGGCGAGCACCGGGCGCAGCTGGGCCGCGAACGCCTCCGCCGTCACCGGGACGATGTCGACATCGGTGCGGGTGCGGATCGCGTACCGCCCGTCGCCCGCCACATCGATCCAGCACAGCACCCCCAGCGGGCGCACCGTATCGTCCGCGCGCCGCACCGACACCACGATCTGCCCGATGCCCTCGCGCGGCTGTTTCAGCAGCCGCCGCATGCGCGCGGAGACCGTCGGACCGGAGACCGGGACGGTCACCAGATCCCGGCTGTCCTCCCGCACCCGGTTCAGCGGCGCGGTGTAGCGCGGCAGGCCACCGGGCTCCTTCTCGGGCAGCACCGAAATCACCCGCGCGGCAAGCGTTTTGGGATGTCCGACAAACAACCGCACGGCCTCGCCGCGCTCGGGATCCGCGCCCGCTCGCTGCGCCGCCACCACCGCGACGTGTCCGGCCGTGGCGCCCAGCACGCGGACCGGCTGCGCCTGCTCCGGCGGACCCTGCTCCCCGAACACCTCGACCCGGATGGCGGGCCGGGCCAGCACCCGCAGCGCCGCCTCCAGATCGGGATCCAGTGTGCGGGCGCACCATTCGTTCAGCGCGGGCAGTTGGGCGGCCCGCTCGTCGCTGGTGCGCGCCGACAGCCGGACCGCCAGCGGATACGGGATGCGATCACCGTCGGTGCGCTCCCACGCCAGCGCGAACTGATCGGGGGTGAGGGTCCATCTCACTCCTCAGCCCATTCCCCCAGCACCGGCGGGGTGGTCGGATCCATCCGGCCCACCAGATCGCCGCCGGGCTCGCCCGGTTCCAGATAGGTGGGCTCGTCGAAGTCGGAGTAGTACTCGTCGTCGTCCTCGTCGTCGAACCGAACGACCTTGGGGCGCATCGGTGTCGCGGCGGCGGGCCGCATGGTGTCACCGCTCGCGGCGAAGGCGCCGGAGGCCAGACCGCCCACCACGCCCGCGCCCATACCGCCGATGGCATCGGTGCCGCCGGTGCCGTTCCCGTCGCGGCGGTCGTCGCGTTTGCGCTGCTGTTCGCTGTCGGCGGCGGCGATCCGGGTGGCGGGGGCCGAGATCGGCGCGGTGGCCGCGGGGGACGCAGAGGGCGCACCGTTCGGCGAAACGACATGCGGCGCAGCGGTATTCGATGCGGGGACAGTCGGTGCGGTGACCGGTTCCGATGCCGGAACGGACGCGGGCGCGGTTGCCACATTGGGCACGGCCGCAGCCGCGGGAGCGGTCGCCGCGGCGGGCGAAGTCGGAGCCGCAGCCGAAACCCCTTCGGCCACCTCACCTTCCCGTGCGCTCGCCCCATCCGCCACGGATTCCGCTGTCGGCGTGACGGATTCGGCGACCGGCCGCACCACCGCGTCCCCGCCCACCACGGCACCGGGTCGCATGACATCGGCCGACCCGCCCCCGGGCGCGGTCGGATCCGCGGGCCCCTCCACCACCACCGTATTCGGGTACAGCCCGCCGCTGTGGAAGGCGGGCACCTGGGAGCCGGTCGGCAGGAACGTCTGCTCGTACACCGTGTGCATCACCCGCACGGCGTCCAGCCGCAGATTCTCCGCCGTCTTCTGTAGGGCCGTATTCGCGGTGGCCTGCTTGGGATCCAGCAGCGCGGCCTCCAGATCGGGTTGCGCCGCAACCGGTTTCGACAGGGCCGCGCGCAGCGTCTCGGCCGCGTCGTTGGCCTGGTCCAGCCGCTGCCCGACCACGGCCAGCACATCCGAGAGATGTTGTCCCAGTTCCTCGAACGACTGCATCGCCGCCGCCGCCACCGCCGCGCCCGGACCGCGCCAGCCGTCGGCCATGGCCCCGCGGATCTCGGCGTGCGCCTGCTGCACCGCCTCCCCCACCCCGGTCGCCGAGCGCTGCCACGCCTGCCGCCCGGCCGTGAGCACCTCCGGCTTCAGTTGCGCCACACCGCGATAGATCTCGTCGTAGCCGAGATGATCGAACACCTCGCAGTTCGGCGCGTAGTCCGGATCGGTGCCCGGGGTGGCCGCGCGCCCGCCCACCTCATGCATGACCCACCCCCACGGTCTGCGCGCCGATCCGGCCGAGGGCCGTGGCCGCGTCCGAATCGTGCCGCGCGTACACCGCGCCCGCCGCGCGCAGCGTATCCGCGAATTGCCGGGCGGCGTCGGCGTACTCCTGCAACCGTTGCAGCGCCTCGGCGGCCTTGCTCTCGAAACCGCGCCGCAGCGCGTTGCCGGATTCGAAACCGCCGAAGCCGGGCAGCGACACCGCCGCGCGCAGCCCGCCGAGCTGGCTCTCGATCCGTTCGGCCAGTTCCTCGTACCGCTGGGCGCAGCGCTCGTGCGTGCCCTCGGTGACGTGGACGCCGTCGATCCACAGCGTGCCGTCCTCGACCGCCTGCGACAGGGCCGCGACATCAGCGCGCAGATCCGCCTTCTCCTGAGATTGCACCGGTCCCCCTTTCTCGTGCTCGGTTCATCCGGTCGTCATGCCATTCGGCGACGACGCCGTCGATCCACTCCGCGATATCGGCCGTGACCCGTGCGTGTACCGGCTCGTGCAGGAGATCGTGCCCGGCATCGGCGTACTCACGCAAGCCTATCGAGCGCCCGCGCGCGGTCCACTCCCTGATCGGATCGATCGGCGCGCGACGATCGTCCACGCCGTGCAGTGCCAGCACCGGCGGATGCGCCGGGACCTCGGGCAATGCCGCGACCGCGCGGGCCGGGGTGCCGGTGAGGACCATGGCGGCGCATTCGAGCCACGCGGTCACCGCCGTGGCCGCGCCGAGCGAATGACCCACGACGACGAGCGGCACATCCGGGTGGCGGGCGCGGATCAGATCGGTGAACGCGCGGGCGTCGGCCGCCAATTCCGCGGGGGCGCCGGGATTGTCGGGATCTCCCTCGCTCAGGCCCTGACCCGCGGTGTCCAGGGCCCAGGTCTCGATGCCGCGCGCGCTCAACGCGCGCGCGAACCGCTGATAGTGCCCGCTGTGCTGGCCGCTGCCCGGCAGCAGCGCCACCACGGCGCGCGGGCGCGGCACCGCCCGGATCCGGTAGTGCAACCGGCCGCGGCCGCCCTGGAAGTACGGCACCGGATCAGCCGCCGACGCGGGCCCGCACCAGCCGCGGACCGGCCGCCACCGTGGGCGCGCCGTCGATGTAGCGCGGGGTCAGGGCGCCGACCGGGTTGTCCTCGAGGACATGGAAGCCGTTGTCGCGCAACAACTCCGCCGCCTCGGCCGGAGTGAGGAAGGTGATCCACCGCTCGCCCGCCGCGGCCAGTCGGCGTTCCCGATCCTCGTGCGCGGTCCGCTCCTCCGGGGTGGCCGGGGGCGGAATGGGGGTGCCGTAGTCGAAGACGAGTTCGCTGCCCGGGGCGAGTTCGCCCAGCGCGCGCAGGGTTTCGGCGAGGGCGGCGCGGGTCAGGTACACCGTGACGCCCAGCCAGATCACGAACGCGGGGCGGTCTGCGGCCAATCCCGCCGCGCGCAGGCTCGCGCCCAGATCGTCCCGTTCGAAATCGACGGGCACGTAGGCGACCGACTCCGGGATCGCGATTCCGGCCGCCGCCAACCGCTCCCGCTTCCACTCCTGGGTGGCGGGATGGTCGACCTCGAATACCCGGAGATTCGAATAGGGGTTGCGGTAGGCGAAGGTGTCCAGTCCCGCGCCCAGGACGACCGCCTGGTCCGTTCCGTTCGCCACCGCGTCGGCGAGCGCGTCCTCGGCGAATCGGGCGCGCAGCACGATGAATCCGCGCATGCGCTGCCGCCCCGCGTGCGCGAGGTGGTCGCCGCGGGGCTCGACCCCGGTCAGCACGGCGCGGGCGAGGGGGTCGCGAAAGATGCTGCCGCCCTCCAGTTCCTGATGGTCGGCTCGATGGCGGGCGGCCGCCATCGCGGTGCGGCTGGGTTGACCGGTCTGCATGACCGTGATTTTCCTTCCGTTCGGTCGCAGGCGCGACACGCCCCCCTCACGCCACGCCCCGCCACCTCGAATGATTACGCTGAGCGCGGCTGACACACGAGGATGTGCGGTCTGGTGCGGGTGTCCGAAACTCAGGAGGGCCGCGATTGATTCTGTTCGGTGATCGTGTCGTGTGCAGCACCGGCGACCTGGTGGAGGCGGCGCGCTGCGAGTTCGCGCTGCTGCGCGCGCTCGATGCCGAACTCGGCCTCGGCGGCCGCGCGGGGTGCGGCCTGGATTTCGCGTCCCCGCCCGAGGGATTCGGCGACGACCTGCGAGAACGGTTCGGGCACGAGCCCGTCCGCATCGGTCCGGTCGAATTCGGTTCGCCCGCCGAGACGGTCGCGGCGCTGACCCGCGCCCACGATCGAACCATCGCCGCCCTGTCGGCCGGGGCGGAGGTGATCCTCGGGCCGGTGTTCTTCGACGGCGCCCTCGTCGCGCACGGCAGCGCGCTGGTGCGCACCCCCGCGCCGCCCATGCCGCCCGCGACCCCGGAGCCGGTCGAGGAGGCCGCCGCGCCGCCCTCGCGCGCCGCACCGCGCGAACGTCCCGAACAGACCCCGGTGCCGGAGGATCAGCGCTGGCTGTTCCCGCTCGACGAGGCGGCCTACGAACAGGTCATCGACGGCGACGCCCTCGACCGGTCGACCCCCGGCCCGGACGGCTGGGCCCCGGGCGCGCTGGCGCCGCCCGCCGCGACCGACGATCCGGTCGCGCCGCCGGAGACGACCTATCAGCTCTACGACGCCACCGGCGACGCCCCGATCGTCGGACTGATCCGCGCCGCCGCCTGCGCGGAAGCCTTGCAGCGCAACGGTTTCGGGGTTCATCCTCGCGTCCTCGTGCGAAGCGCGGGCGGCGAACGGGCGCACGAGCTGTCCGCCGCCATGACGGTCGTGCGGGCGCGCCGCCGCCGGGTGGCGGCCATCCTCGAGGCCAAACAGGACGAGCTGCTGCCCGTGCAGTGGGGCGATCCCCGCTATCTGGCGTGCGGCGAATGCGCCACCTGCACCGCCGAATTGGTGACGGGCCGGGACCTGCTACTGGTGGCCGGCATGCGCCCGGCGGTGCGCGCCCAGTTGCACGCCGCGGGCATCACCACCGTGGACCGGCTGGCACGGACCGAGACGGCGGTGCGCGGCGTCGCCACCCAGACCTTCGTGACGCTGCGCCGCCAGGCCGAGGCGCAACTGCGCCGCGAGCGCACCGGAGAGCCGGTGTGCGTGGTCACCGACGCGACCGCGCTGGCCGCGCTGCCGCCGACCACCCCGGGCGACGTCTTCCTCACCCTGGCGGGTACGCCGGCCACGGTGGCCGGGGTCGGCGTCGCGCCCACCCGCACCAGCGACGAGGGCGAACCGCCCGCGATCCTGTTCCACGCCTTCGACATCGCCCATGATCCGGCCGCGCTGCTGGAGTTCCTGGCCGATCGGCAGGAACGCCATCCGGATCTGCGGATCTACCATTACCGTTCGGCCGCGCGGGAGGTGCTGGCCGACCTGTGCGCCCGCTGCGGCGTCGACGAGGGCATCGTGGACGATCTGCTGGGCGCGTTGCTGGACCTGTATCCGATCGTGCGGGCGGCGCTGCTGGTGGGCGAGCCGTCGTATCGGCTCACGGATCTGGCGACCCTGCTCGACCGGGTGCCCGAATCCGACTGCGATCCCATCGAATCCGCGACCGCGCTCACCCTGCTGGTGCGCGATCGGCTGCGCGCGCTGGCCGACGAGCACGACGTGCGCCCCCGCCCCGCCCCGCGCGACACCGTGCCCGAGACACCGTCGGCGGTCGAGTCCGCCCTGCGCGAATTCGCCTACGGCACAGACGAACCCCGCACCCCCGGCCAGGAGATCGCCGCCCTCACCGCCGCCGTGCTGGCCTACCACCGCCGCGAACGCCGCCCACTGCACTGGGCCCACACCGACCGCCTGCACCGCCCCATCGCCGAATGGGCCGACGGCCCAGGGGTTCTCGTGGCGGACTGGGGCAGCGTGGACACCAAATGGCACAGCACCGGGCAGCGCCCGATGCGCCGCTATCTGAAACTCACCGGGCGGCTGGGCACCGGCAGCACGCCGCCGCCCGGCACGCCGGTGCTCACGCTGTACGACCGTCCGGTGCCGGGCATGTCGGTGATGCCGGGTACGTCGGTGATCTCGGGCTCGTCAGCGATGCCGGGTTGTTCGGCAGCGCCGGGTTCCTCGGCGATGCCGGACTCCTCGGCAATGCCGGGCATGTCGGCGGCGCCGGGGCGGCGGGCTGTGGCGGCGGCGACCGTGCTCGGGTGTGCGCGCGACGACAACTCCGATGACATCGTGCGCGTTGAGGAGCTGCTGCCGGAGGGGTGCGCGCCCTATGACGAGTTGCCGATCGCGATCGTGCCGCGGCCGCCCGGTGGGGACGAGAATATCGCGGCGGCGTTGACCGCCACGGCCAATCAGCTGCTGGTCACGCTGCCGGAGGCGCCGCTGACGGCCGCGTTCGATCTGCTGTGCCGCCGCCCGCCCCGGCTGCTGTCGGGTGGGGAGCTGCCGGAGGTGTTCGGTGATCACGCGGCCGCGGTCACGGCCGCGGTGCTCGATCTCGACGACTCCTGCGTGGCCGTGCAGGGACCGCCCGGCACCGGGAAGACCGATACCGGCGCGCGGGTCGTCGAACGGCTCGTGACCCGGCACAAGTGGCGGATAGGCGTGGTGGCGCAATCACATTCGGCCGTCGAGGAGGTGCTCGACGCGGTGGTGCGGGCGGGGGTGCTGCCGGAGCTGGTGGCCAAATCCGATCCCCAGGAGGTCGCGCCGGAGTGGCTGGCGATCGATCCGGCCCGCTACCCCCGGTTCCTCGACAATGCCGTGAACGGCTGCGTGATCGGCGGCCTGCCTGGGGATTTCGCTGATCCCGAGCGCATCGCCCCCGGCGTACTGGATCTGCTGGTGCTGCCCGACGCGGGGCATTTCCCGCTCGCGGACGCGGTCGCGGTGGCGGGCAGTGCGCGCAATCTGCTGCTGCTCGGCGATCCCGCGCCGCTGCCGACGCACGGCACCCACCCGGAACCGGTCGCCGAATCGGCACTGGGCCGCCTGGTCGGCGAATCCCCCACGCTGCCACCGGAATTCGGCTACTTCCTGGACCGCACCTGGCGGATGCACCCGCAGCTGTGCGCCCCGGTGTCCCGGCTGCGCTACGGCGACCGGCTGCGCTCCAACGAAACCGTCACCCTCGCACGGGAATTGGCCGATATCCCGCCCGGCGTGCGGATGGTGCCGGTGCGGCACCGCGGCAACGGCACCGAATCGGTGGAGGAGGCCCGCGAGATCGTGCGCCAAGTGCGCGCGCTGCTGGGCCTGCCGTGGCGGCAGGGCGCGGTGACCCGCAGGCTGCATCCGCACGACATCCTCGTGGTCGCGCCCTATCACGCGCAGGTGGCGCGGATCCGAACCCTGTTGTCGCGGGCCCGGATCGAGGACGTCGTGGTCGGCACGACCGAACGGTTCCAGGGCCGCGAGGCCGCGGTGGTGCTGGTCTCCACCGCCACCTCCACCCCCGCCGACGCGCCCCACGGCATCGGCGCGCTGCTGTCCCGCCACTGGCTGACCACCGCGGTCTCGCGCGCCATGTGGTCCGCGGTGATCGTGCACTCCGCCCTGCTCACCGAGTACCTACCCGAAACCCCCTCGGAGCTGGCCGATCTGGCCGCGTTCCTGGAACTGTCCAATCCCTGATCACGCCGCGCGGAACATGCCCGGGGTGATGCCGTAGCAGCGGCGGAACCAGCGGGTCAGATGGGCCTGATCGGCGAACCCCGCCTCCACCGCCGCAGCGGCGATCGGCCGACCGTTCGCGAGCAGGCGGCGCGCGGCCCGCAACCGCTCCTGGCGCTGGAAGACGCTGGGCGGCATGCCGTATCGCGCCCGGAAGGCCCGCGCGAGCGTGAACCGGTCGCAGCCGACCGCGGCCGCGAGTTCGGCGCCGGACAGATCGTCGCCGTAGCGGTCGCGCAGCAGACACCGGGCGTGCCGGGCCAATTCGGCCGCGGCCCCGTCGCGCGGTCCGGCCGCCGGGCGCGGCGCGTGCCGGGCGCCGCTGTCCACGGTCGCCGCGACCGCCTCGTCCCGGGCCAGCGCCGTGGCCGGGCCCTCGACGCTGCGACAGAGCCGTTCCAACGCGCGCACCAGGCGCGGGTCGCGCAGCACGGGATCCGGGAACAGCGGCAGCCCCGCGGGCCGTCCGGCGCGTTCGGTCAGCAACCGCGCCACCAGGTCCGGGCCGATGTGCACGATCCGATAGGTGAAGCCCTGCTCGTGTCCGCTGCGTCCGTCGTGCGGATCGTCCGGATTGAACGCCATGAGCATGCCCGCCGCGCTGGTGTGCGAGCCGCCCCGGCAGCCGAACGCCTGCGCGCCGAATTCGGTGTAGCCGAACGAATACGCCTCGTGGCTGTGCAGGGCGTAGACATGATCGTCGAAGTGGGCGTGCAGGGCCTCCACCGGACTGTCCGGCAGTCGCCGGTAGGCCACCCATTCCCGGTCGCGCACAGCGCCATTGTCGCACCAGCGTTCAAGACCCCGCGCCGTCCGGGCGCGGACGATCGCCGGGTGCGAATCACTCTCCTCCTGGTCACGGTGATGGCGTTGTGGGGCAGCGCCTTCGCCTCCTCGAAACTGGCCGTGGCCGCGGCGCCCCACGAGGTCGCCGGATTCCTGCGGTTCGGGATCGGCACGCTGGTTCTGCTCGCGCTCGGCCCGCCCCGGCTGGCCCCGGCCGACGCGGCGCGCGCCGGGGGGCTCGGGCTGCTCGGTGTGTTCGGGTACAACGCCCTGTTCTTCCTCGCGCTCTCGCTCGCCCCGGCCGCCGACGGCAGCGTCATCGTGCCGATGACCGCGCCGCTCGTCGTGGTCGTGGTGTCGGCGCTGCTGGGGCGGGAACGCCTGGCGCGCAAGCGGATCGCCGGTCTGATCGGGGCCGCGGCCGGGGGCGCGCTGTTCTTCGCGGGCATCGCGGGGTCGGGGCCGCATCGGCTGCTGGGGGACGCGGTGTTCGTGGCGGCGGCGGTGTGCTGGGCGGGTTACACGTTCTTCGGCGCGCCCGTGCTGGCGCGGCTGCCCGCCCCGGCGGTCACCGCGTACGCGACCGCGGTCGGCACGGTGGCGCTGGGTCTGCTCGCCGCGCCCGCCCTGGAGACGGTCGCCTGGTCGGATCTGAGTGCCGAGTTCTGGTGGAGCACAGTCTATTCGGGCGTCCTTCCCACCGCGCTGGCGTATTCGCTCTACTACCGCGCGGTGCGCGCGGTCGGGGCCGCGACGGCCGCCTCGGCGATGTTCCTGGTGCCGGTGTTCGGTCTCGCGTGCGCGTGGGCGCTGCTCGGGGAGACCATCGCTCCGCTCCAGGCCGCGGGCGCGGCGCTGCTGGTGACGGGCGCGTGGTTCGCCACGCGGCGACGCGCCGCGCTGCCCGCGGGTCAGCCGAAGTCGCGTCCCTCGCCGCGGTAGGTGGGGACGGCGACGCGGGTGCCGTCGGCATCGACGAGGTGGAGTTCGTCGAAGCGTTCGCACAGTTCGCCGGCCTTGGCGTGGCGGAACCAGACCCGGTCGCCCACGGTGAGTTCCCGCGCGCCGGTCAGCGGGGTCTGCACCTCGCCCGCGCCCTCGGTGCCGATGAGCCGTAAACCGCTGGGCCACACCGGTTTCGGCACGCGGGATTTCCCTGCGGGGCCGGAGGCGATGTAGCCGCCGGAGAAGACCGTGGCGATGCCGCGAGCCGGGCGGCGCAGCACCGGCAGCGCGAAGAACAGCGCGGGGCGCGGGGTGAAACCGCGGTAGCCGTCGAACAGGGTGGGCACGTAGAGGCCCGAACCCGCGGTCACCTCGGTGACCTCCGGACTGGCCACGCTCACCTCGATCGAACCGCTGCCGCCGCTGTTGACGATCCGGAGCTCGCCGACCACCGACCGCACCGCGTCGAGGACCTGCCGCCGCCGCTCCGCGATCTCGAGGGCCGAGGCCCGTTTCACCAGGCGCACAATGGGATTGGTATCGGGCAGCCCGGCGATCTGCGCCTCGTAGGTCATGACGCCGACGACGTCGTAGCCGCGCGCCCGCGCGGTGCGCGCGAGCTCGGCGGCCTGCTCGGGGGTGCGGATCGGCGAGCGGCGCACGCCCAGGTGCAGCGGCCCGATCCGCAGCGACGCGTCGACGTCCAGGCACACCCGCGGCCGGGCGCGGCGCCGGGCGAGCACGGCGTCGATGAGATCCAGCTGCGCGACATCGTCGATCATGAGTGTGATGGCGGCGCGCAACGTCTCGTCACCGCCGAGTTCGGCGAGCGCGGCCCGATGCGCGGTCGGATAGCCCAGCAGGATGTCGCCCGCGCCCCGGCGCGCGAGCCAGATCGCCTCGGGCAGCGCGTAGGACATGATCCCCGCGAAGCCCCCGGCGGCGGTGAGGCCCCCGCCCAACACCTCCTCGAGCACCGCCCGGCAGCGCACCGACTTGCTGGCGACCCGGATCGGCACCCCGCGGGCGCGGCGCACGAGATCGGCCGCGTTCGCGCGCAGGGCGGTGAGATCGAGGGCGGCCAGCGGCGGATCCAGCTCGGCCGTGGCCGCGTGCAGGCCGGGAATCGGCGACACGTCTGTCACGGGTTCCACTGAACCATGAAACTGGTCAGGCGTCCAGATGACCTCAGAGGTCGGCGGCCTTGGTGGACAGGCTCGACACCAGATCGTCGATGACGACCAGCGTGGTCTCGTCGTCGCAGTCGGCCAGCCAGCGCAGGACGGTGCCCTGGAGGACGGCTACCGAGTACGCGGCCACGGCCTCGACCGGTTCGAGCCATTCGGTGCGCGAGCGCTCGGCGCACAGTTGCAGGAAGGCGGCGGCCTCGGCGTCGAGATCGCGGAACATCTCCGCCGCGACCGAATCGGCCGCGCACTCGCCGCGGCTGCCCCAGCGCCGGCGCAGCGCGGCGATCGCGGACTCGTAGGAGCGCAGATGCTTGTCCGGCGCGGCCTTGATGCTCGGCCACATCGCGCTCACCCCGGCATGTAACAGCACCCGCAGCGCGCGGGTGCCGGTGTAGTCCAGTGCGGCCGCCGCCTGTTCGACGGCCTGCGCGACCGCCGGACGCGGTCGGATCACCATCATCTCTCTACTTGCGCTCACAACGACTCCCTCGGGCGAAAGAACGCGCGCACCTCGCCTGGCGCGGCTCGCTCAACGGGTTTGCGGTCTGCTTCGATCGCACCGGGATCGCCCCGGTCGACCCGTCCAACTTGATCAATATTAGAGCTTTTTCAAGGATCGCGATCAGTTTAAATCGGATTTTCAAACCGGAAGATTGTTTTGTTACCGCTCCGGTACCGCCTCGCGACCGAACGAACGCTGCGGGGACGCGTGCGCCCTCGTTTCGTCCGACCAGCAAACTTTACGGTGTCCGGGGGGTTGAATCCCCCAGCTGTGGCCGATCCCACACGCCACCGCGGATTCGTCCGTTCGATCGGCAAACGACACCCCCGCGCTACCGCCCCCGCCCTAGCCTTGATTGATGACCAGCGCACGACCCGATCATCTGCTCATCTCCGGCACGTTCAACTACCGCGACGTCGGCGGCCTGCGCACGGCCGGCGGCGCGAAGGTCCGCAGCGGCGTGCTGCTGCGGTCGGCGCATCTGTGCCGGCTCGACGAGGACGGGCAGGCCACCCTGCGCGAACTCGGCGTGGCGACCGTGCACGATCTGCGCGGCCCGCGCGAGATCGAGCATCTCGGCCACGACGTGCTGCCGCCGCGGGTGCGGCTGGAGCTCAGCCCGTTCGACACCAAGATCGGGGAGAAGCCGCCGCACGAGGTGGTCTACCAGGACGGCCGCTCGGAGATGATGCAGGTGTACGCGTCCTTCCCGGCCATGGCCGAGGCCGGGGTCGCGCTGGTGACCATCGCCGAATCGCTGGTGCGCGGGGACGGCGCGGTGCTGGTGCACTGCGCGGCGGGCAAGGATCGCACCGGTTGGGCCATCGCCACCCTGCTGCGCGCGGTCGGCGTCACCGAGACCGAGATCCTGGAGGACTTCCTGCTCAGCAACGGTGCGGTCGAGCACCTGCGACGCGATGTCGAGATCAACTCCGGCGGCCGGGTGGAACTGCCGCTGGACGTGCTCGGCGTCGACCCCGAGTACCTCGCGGCGGGCACCGCGTCGATGCAGCGGATCTACGGCGACCTGGACGGTTACCTGGACGCGATCGGGCTGAGCGATCCCTTGCGGGAACGGCTGCGGGAACGGCTACTGGAGTGAGCGCTTGCGGGAACGGCTACCGGAGTGAGCCGCCTGCGGGAACGGCTACAGCAGTGAGTCGCCCGCGGAAACGCCTGCGGCACCGGCTCATTCGGCCCGGTGGACCAGGCCCTCGGCGTCGATCTCGACCTGGTTGCCGGTGTGGAACCAGCTGCCGGTGAAGCGGGATTCGGTGGTCTGCGGGTCGTTCCAGTAGCGGGGGGCGACATTCGGTCCGCGGCAGAGCAATTCGCCTCGACCGGCGCTCGCGCGCGGGCCCCACAGGGCCAATTCGGTTCCGCCGAAGGGGAATCCGAGCAGATCGGCCGCGTGGGTCTCGCCGCCGTCGGCCAGCGCCAGGCCGATCCCGCTGGTCTCGGTGGCGCCCCACACCGACCACTGCCGGGCCAGCGGGAACACCTCGCGCAGGGCCGCCGAGACGACCTCGCAGGTGCCCGGCCCGGTGGCGGCGACCTCGGTGCGATGGCCCGCGCTGCACACCTGGCGCACGCCCTCCGCGCGCAGCCCGGCCAGTTCCGGCAGCAGCCCGGCGAAGATGCGCGGCGTGGCCGAGACCATGTCGATGCGTTCGGCCACAATGGTTTCCGCGATCAGTGCCGGCTCGGGCACCAGCACCACCGTGCCGCCGACCGCGAACGTGGGCAGGAGCTGATCGACGCAGCCGCTGGCGTGCGCCAAGGGCAGCAGCACCAGATTGCGCATGCCGTCGGTCGGCAGGTCGAGCGCGCCCACGACCGAGCGGATCGCCGAGAGCAGATTCTCGTTGGTCAGCTCGACGCCCTTGGGCGTGATCGAATCATCCTGCGCGACAGCGCCACTGGTGTAGCACAGCAGCGCCAGTTCGTTCAGGGCCGCCCCGTCGTCGATGTAGGCGGCCCCGTCCGGGAAGTCGTCGGCGAGCACGAAATCGGCGTCGCTGTCGGCGAGGACGCGCTCGGCGACCGCCGCGGGCAGCCCGTCCTGCACCAGCACCGGCACCGCGCCCGACAGCAGCGCGCCCAGGAACGCCTGCACCCAGCGCACCCCGACCGGCAGCCGCACCGCGACCCGGTCGCCGTAGCCGATGCCGTGCTCCTGCAAGCCGCCCGCGATGCGCGAGGCGGAGTGCCACAGCTGTCGATAGGTCAGTCGTGGACCGCCGATCTCGACCACCGCCTCGCGGCCGGAGAACGCGTGGACCTGCACGTCGAGCAGCTCGGTGAGGGCCGGATTCAGATTGCCGTACCGCAACACCCCGTCGGCCCCGCGGGCCAGCGGCGCGAAATCCGTTGGCCGGCAGACTCGCTGCGGGTACTCCACCAGTGACTGCGCCATGCGTTCCTCCGAGTGCCTCGATGCGCGCACCTGTGACTATATGATGCACATCACAAGCGCGGGCGAATAGGCGACGAACGTGTCCGGCGCGTCACCGCCCGGTGTAGCTCGCCTTGCCCGGACCGACCTCGAGGAAGCTGCGGACCGCACCCTGCAGATCCGCGGTGGCGAACAGCTCGCCCGACACCTCCGGAACCACCGAATCCGCGTGTGCCACACCGCCGGAACGCCACGCGTCCACGATGGCCTTGGTCGCCGCGTGCGCCTTGGTGGGGCCGTCGGCCAGGCGCGCGGCCAGCGCGCGGGCGGCGGTGTCGACATCGTCGTGGACGGCGTTGACCACGCCCCAGTCGGCCAGGGTGGTCGCGTCGTAGAGGTCGCCGGTCATCACCAGTTCGCGGGCGCGGCCCGAGCCCGCGCGCTCGGCGAGCCGCTGCGGCCCGCCCATCGACGGGGTCAGCCCGACCACGGTCTCCACCAGGCCGAACCTCGCCTTGGGCGCGGCCAGGATGATGTCGCAGGCCAGCGCGATCTCGAAGGCCGCGGTGAGGGTCAGCCCGTGCGCGGCGAAGACCACCGGGCAGGGCAGGGATTCGAGCGGATGGATGATCCGCTCGAACAGGTCGCGCCACAGCTCGGCGCCCTGTTCGACGGACAGCCCGTCGAAGACGTGCACGTCGACGCCGCCGGAGACGACCTTGCCCGCGGCGCGCAGCAGCACCGCGCGCGGCGGGGCGGCGGCCAGATCGGCGATATCGGCGGCGATCGACTCCATCAGCGCCTTGTCGAACAGGTTCAGCGGCGGGTTGTCGATGGTCAGGACGGCCAGTTCGGCGCCCTTGTCGGTCTCGACGCGGGTCAGCTGGGTTCCGGCCGGGGTGCTCGAATCGCTCATCCGCCGAATCTATCCAGTCATCGATCCCGGCGAAAGCGTGGAAGACTGGCCGGGTGACTACCTCGTCGTCCAACAACGGCAGCTACGTCGAGCCCGGCGAGTACAAACGGGACACGAACTACATCACCACCCGCATCACCGCCGACGGCCGCGACGGCTATCCGGTCGAGCCGGGCCGCTATCGGCTGATCGCCGCGCGCGCGTGCCCGTGGGCCAATCGCACGCTGATCGTGCGGCGGCTGCTCGGCCTCGAACAGGTGATCTCGCTGGGTCTGTGCGGACCCACCCACGACAAGCGCAGCTGGACCTTCGATCTCGATCCGGGTGAGGTCGATCCCGTGCTCGGGATCCACTTCCTCCAGGACGCGTACTTCAAGCGCGTCCCCGACTATCCGCGCGGCATCACGGTGCCCGCGATCGTGGACGTGCCGACCGGGGCCGTGGCCACCAACGACTTCGCGCAGATCACCCTCGACTTCGCCACGGAGTGGACCGAATTCCATCGCGAGGGCGCGCCCCAGCTGTACCCCGAACCGCTGCGCGCGGAGATCGACGAGGTGAACAAGCGGGTCTACACCGAGGTCAACAACGGCGTGTACCGCTGCGGCTTCGCCGGGGACCAGGCCGCCTACGAGGCCGCCTACGACCGGCTGTTCGCCGCGCTGGACTGGCTGTCCGAGCGGCTGGCCGATCGCCGATATCTGGTGGGCGACACCATCACCGAGGCCGATGTGCGGCTGTTCACCACGCTGGCCCGCTTCGACGCGGTCTACCACGGGCATTTCAAGTGCAATCGCGCCAAACTCGCCGAGATGCCGGTGCTGTGGGCCTACGCCCGGGATCTGTTCCAGACCCCGGGATTCGGCGACACCACCGACTTCACCCAGATCAAGCAGCACTACTACATCGTGCACACCGACATCAACCCGACCCGGATCGTGCCGAAGGGCCCGGACCTGTCCGGCTGGCTCACCCCGCACGGCCGAGAGGCGTTGGGCGGCAAGCCCTTCGGCGACGGAACCCCGCCCCCGCCGCCGCTACCGGCGGAGCGGGTGCCCGCCGATCACTGGGTGCCCGCGTAGGTGCCGAAGCTCCAGTAGACGCCCTCCGGATCGCGGCAGGTGAAACCGCGGGAGCCGTAGTCCTCGTCGCGCAGTTCGCGGGTGATGGTGGCCCCGGCAGCCTTGGCGCGCTCGTACAGTTCGTCGGGGTTGTCGACCACGACGTAGGCCGAGCCGACGCCGGGCGGCTGATCGCACAGCGCCATCCCCTCGCGCACCGAGCCGAGCATGATGCCGCCGCCGCCCGGCCAGCCGAGTTCGGCGTGTTCGACGATGTCGCCGTTGTCGTAGCGGGCGCGCTGGACGAAGCCGAACGCCTCGATCAGGAAGGCGATCGCCTTGTCGGCGTCGCGGTAGACGAACGTCGGCCAGATCACGGTCTTGGAAGTGGTTGTCTCGCTCATGGGTACGAGCCTCGCGCGGGGGCGGGGGCGTCGTCTTGGACGAATGGGAACTGTTCGTCGGCCAGCCACCGCGACGGCGGCACCCCGGCCAGTTCCCGCCACTCGCGGGCCATGTGGGCCTGGTCGTAGTAGCCGGTCGCGGCGGCCACGCGGGCGATGGTCGTGCCGGGCGACCGCAGCATCCGGTGCGACGCCTCGAAGCGGGCCAGCCGGGCCGCGTCCTTGGGCGTGATGCCGAATTCGGCGGCGAAGCGATGGCCGAGATGCCTTCGGCTCCAACCGATCTCGGTGGCGACGTCGGCGACGCGCGGGACGGCGGAGCGGTCGGTCAGCAGCCGCCAGGCCCGATCCAGGGCGGGATCGATGGCCACCTCGCCGACCCGCCGCAACAGGATCTCGTCGAGGACGGCGAACCGCTCGGCCCACACGTCCGTGGCCGAGATCCGCTCGCGCAGTTCGACGGCGTCGCGGCCGAGCAGATCGGTCAGATCGATCACCCACGCGCCGAGCGCGGCCACCGGCACGCCGAGCAGGGCCCGTGAACCCAGCGGCGTGAGGGCCAGTTGGATGCCGTGCTGGAAGCCGCGGTGCGCGATCACGCTGGGCCGCACGGTCAGCCCGCTGGCCAGGGTGTCCCACCGGCCGCCGGGCTGGGCGGGATGTCCGGCGACGGGCAGGTCGAGGGGCTCGTCGATGGTCACGATGACCGTCAGCGTGGTGCTCGGCATGCCGATGTGGCGGCCCGGCGGGAAGCCGCGCAGCAGATAGCCGTCGTATCCGCGCAGGAACGGCCGCAGTCGCGGATGCGGCACACCCTTCGCGCCCTCGGACACGCCACTCACGTCCTCCACGGTAGGTCGTCGCGACGGAACCGGCGCGCGGAGTCCGTTCGTTAGAGTCTCAGCTGAGCGAACGAGAGGGGTTGTTGGCGATGTTCAGATCCGGCCTGGAGAAGGCCGTGGTGTCGCTGCTGGACAACGGAGCGCAGGTGCAGGCGCCCGCGGTCGCGAAGTACGTCGAGCGGCTACGACGCGCCCACCCCGACGAGAGCCCGGCCCAGATCGTCGAACGGCTCGAGCGGCAGTACCTCACCGCGGTCACCGGCAGCGGTACAGCCGTGGGCGCGACGGCCGCGATCCCGGGCGTCGGCACGATCACCTCGCTGGCGGCCATGAGCGCGGAGACGGCGTTCTTCCTGGAGGCGTCGGCGGTGTTCACCCTGGCCGTCGCCGCGGTGCACGGCATCGCGCCCGAGGACAGCGAGCGACGACGGGCCCTGGTGCTGGCGGTCGTGCTCGGCGAGAGCGGTATGGAGATCGTCGAGAAGAGCGTCGGGCATTCCGCCAAGAACTGGGGCACGTTGCTGGCCACCAGGATTCCCGGCATCAGCGGGATGAACGACACGCTGGTGAAGCGGTTCGTGATGCAGTTCCTGGCCAAGCGCGGCGCGTTGATGGTCGGCAAGGTCATCCCGGCCGGAATCGGCGCGGCCATCGGCGGTTTCGGCAACCGCGCCATCGGCCGCACCGTGATCGGCAACGCGCACAACGCCTTCGGGCCGCCGCCGCGCGGCTGGCGGGGACCGATGGTGATCGACGCGGATCCGCTTCCGGCACTGGACGATTCGCCCGGGAACGAGCCGCGGTGAGCGCGCCGCGATCGCTCGCCTTCGCGATCACCGGGCTGCACAAGCGGTTCGGCGAGGTGCCCGCGCTGCGGGACGTGAGCTTCACGGTGCCCGCGGGCACCACCACCGCGCTCGTCGGCCCGCCCGGTTCCGGTAAGACCACCCTGATCCGCGTGCTCGCGGGACTGCTCGCCCCCGATTCCGGGACGGCGGCGGTCGGCGGCCCCGGATCCAGGGCGCGGCCCGGCAAGCGCTCGGTCGGGGTCGTGCTGCAACCGCGCGGCCTGCATCCGGGCCGCACCGTGCGCGGCGAGTCGCGGGTCTGGGCCGCCGCGGCGGGCGTGAGCGACGAGCGGGCGGCCGCGGTGCTGGCGTTCACCGGACTGGAGCCGGTCGCCGACCTGCGGGTGGGCGCCCTGTCGCCGGGGCTGGCGAGCCGCCTCGCGCTGGCCGTCGCGCTGCTCGACGATCCGCCGCTGTTGCTGCTGGACGATCCGCTCGCGGGACTCGATGGGGCCGAACGGGATTGGCTGTTCGAGCTGCTGCGCGGGCACGCCCGCCGCGGCGGCACCACCCTGTTCACCGCGCAGAGCCTGGCCGCGGCGCTGCCGGTGGCCGATCAGCTGGTCGTGCTCGGCGCGGGCACGGTGGTGTTCGAGGGCAGTCCCCGGCGGCTGCGGCGCGGTCATCCGGATCGGCTGATCGTCGGCGCGTCCAGCCCGATCGCGCTGGCGACCGTGCTGGCGGCGCGGGGCTTCACCGACGCGGTGATGCGCGCCGACGGCAGGCTCGCGGTCGCGGAGGCATCGCGCACCGAGATCGAGGACGCCGCCCGCGCCGCCAAGGTGCATTTGACCGACCTCGTGCCCGAACCGGTCCACCCCGATCGCGTCCTCGCCACCCTCACCGACAGCGCGGCCCCGGTCCCCCAGATCCCGTACGGAGCGTCCCGATGATCCGCACCCTGCCTCCGGACGTGAGCCGGGCCGCGACCGCCGAGGCCCGCAAGCTCACCACCCTGCGGTGGGCCTGGGGGCTGCTGCCGCTGTGCGGTCTGGTCGGACTGCTGGCCACGATCGTGAGTGTCACCATCGGCCATGGGCCGCAAGCGAATCAGAATCCGGCGACCGGCACGGCCAGCCTGGGCCTGTACGTCGGGATCGCGGTGGCGGCCCTCGCGGCGCTGGTGAGCGGGGCCGTCGCGGCCGCCGGGGAGTACCGCTACGACGCCATTTCGATGACCGCGCTGTTCACCCCGGATCGCGATCTGCTGTTCGGCGCGAAAATGGCTGTCACCGCGGCGTATTCGCTGCTGCTGGCCGCCGCCGCCGAGGTGGGCGCGGTGCTCGCGCTGGTGGTGGCGGGCCGCGACAAGATCGAATTCGGGCTGCGGCTGGTGGCCGTGTTCGGCGGCGGCCTGCTCGTCGCGGTGTGCTGGGGCGTGATCGGCGCGAGCCTGGGCCTGCTGCTGCGCGGGACCGTCGCGGCGCTCGGCGCCGCGCTGGGCTGGCTGGTGATCATCGAACCCCTGGTGTGGCTCGTCGCGCACGGCGCCGACTCGCACGGCCTGGCCGTCGTGTTCCCGGGTTCGGCCACCATCGCCACGGTCGCGGTCGGCTCGTTCACCACCAACCGGCTGTTCGCCCCGAGCCCCGCCGCCGCGGTGGTGCTGCTCGTGTGGACGGCGGCCGCGGGCGCGTGGGCATGGTGGGCGGTGCGGCAGCGCGACGTCTGATCGTGGCGCGGGCGCGCCAAACCCGTTCTGCCACACCGCCGTCGCCCTCGGACCAACTGGTCTCGGACCCCCACGCGATACGCGTCGAACCGGTAATATTACCTCCCGATCACCGGATTCGGTGGTCAGCCGAAAGATTCGCCGGGGCACGGTCTTTGCGGAATGTGGTCCGGCGGTTCAGCCGAACGAATGTAGGGAAACCGATGAGAACCACCAAGTTCGCCGCCATTGCCCTGCTCGCCATCGGCGCCACCGGAATCACCGCCGGCGCCGTCAATGCCCAACCGGCACCCGCCAGCGGCACCGAGATCGCGGTGCACGCGACCGATCACGGCATCGGCTTCGTCACCGCGCCGACCACGGACCATCGGGGGGTCGTCACCACCGTCGACAGCGGCCGCTTCGCGCTCGCGCCCGACGCCGCCTCGATCACGCTCACCGGCGCCTCCGGCGAGGTCGTCGCGTCGATTCCGCTCGGGCTGCGGACCGCCGCGAACACGGTGGCCCTGACCCCGACCATCGCCGACGAGGGCCGCACGCTGACCCTCACCACGCAGACCGCCGGGACCGAGGTCGCCCAGGCCGTCGACGAGGCCCAGGACACCATCGCCCGCAAGCAGTACAACGCGGGCGTGGGCGCGCTCATCGGCGCGGGGATCGGCGCGGTCATCGGCTTCTTCCTCGGCGGTGTCGGCGCGCTGGTCACCGTCCCGATCGGCGCGGGCATCGGCGCTCTGATCGGCTACTCGACCCCGTAGTTCCCGTATCCCGATGCCCGGGTGGTGCGCCGCCCGGGCATCGGACCGTCCGCCTCCTGTCGGCGGCGGTGAGTACCGTCGATCGAGTGGAAACGCGCGGCTGGGTGCGGCGGTTGTGGGCTGCCTGTCTGGAGCATCCCTGGGTGACGGCCGGGGTCGTGGTCAGCATCGTCTGCGGCGCGGGGGCCGAGGTGGCGGTGCCGGTGGCGGCCAAGCGCGCGCTCGACGAGGCCCGGGTGGGGGATGTGCGCGGGATCGCCGTGGTCGCGTGGATTCTGGTGGCGCTGGCGCTGATTCGCTTCACGACGTCCTACGGGCGGCGCTGGCTGGCCGGGCGGCTGGCCCTCGACGTGCAGCACGGGCTGCGGGTGAACCTGCTGACCGCGCTGCACCGCTACGACGGGCCGGGCCAGAATCGGCTGCGCACCGGACAGGTGGTGTCGCGGTCGATCAGCGATCTGCAACTCGTGCAGGGCCTGCTGGCGATGGTCCCGCTGTCGGCGGCCTCGGTCCTGATCTTCGTCATGGCCGCCGCGGTCATGTTGGTGCTGTCCCCGCTGCTGGCGGTCGTCGCGCTGGCGACCATGCCGGTGCTGGGCTGGGTCATCCGGCGCGCGCGGCCGAGGTTCCACGCCGCCACCTGGTCGGCGCAGCAGCGGGCCGCCGACCTCGCCCAACACGTCGAGGAGACCGTCACCGGGGTCCGGGTGGTGAAGGGCTTCGGGCAGGAGGCCCGGATGGTCGGGCTGCTCGAGGGGCACGGCCGCCGCCTCTACGCCGAGCGGATGCGCGCGGCCCGCATCGAATCCCGCTTCCAGCCGCTGGTCGCGGCCGTCCCGCAGATCGGCCTGGTGGCGGTGATCGCGCTGGGCGGCACGCTGGCCCTGCACGGCGAGATCGGGGTGGGCACCTTCCTCGCCTTCGCCGCCTACGTCACCATGCTGGCCTCGAGCACGCGCATCGTCTCGAACGTGATCGTCATGGCCCAGCTCACCCGCGCCGCCGCCGAACGGGTCTACCAGGTCATCGACGACTCGCCCGACACCGCCGACCCGGCCGATCCGCGGCCCGTGCCCGACGGACCGCTGGGCATCGAAATGTGCGGTGTCACCTTCGGATTCGATCCGGACCGGCCGGTGCTGCGCGATTTCGACCTGAGCGTGCGGCCCGGCGAGACGGTCGCGATCATCGGTCCGGCCGGCTCCGGCAAGTCCACCCTGGCGGTGCTGCTGCCGCGCCTGTTCGCACCCGATTCGGGCCGAATCTCCTTGCGCGGCAACGACTCCGAGGTCGATATCGGCGCGGTGCGGGCGAGCGAGCTGCGCGCGGCCGTCGGCGTGGTGTTCGACGACCCGTTCCTGTTCTCCGACACCATCGCCGCCAATATCGCCCTCGGCCGTCCCGACGCCAGCGCCGCCGAGATCCGCCGCGCCGCCAAACAGGCCGCGGCCGACGAGTTCATCGACGAGTTGCCCGACGGCTACGACACCGTCGTCGGCGAACGCGGGCTCACCCTGTCCGGCGGGCAACG
Source organism: Nocardia sp. NPDC003482 (assembly GCF_053588115.1). NCBI lineage: Bacteria > Bacillati > Actinomycetota > Actinomycetes > Mycobacteriales > Nocardiaceae > Nocardia > Nocardia sp. NPDC003482. Next base: position 184,051 of record NZ_JBSFPI010000012.1, on the reverse strand, counting down.
TCAGCGCCTGGCCCTGGCCCGCGCCCTGCTCGCCGATCCGCGCGTGCTGGTCCTCGACGACGCCACCTCCGCCGTGGACGCGGTCACCGAGGCCGCCATCTTCGACGCCCTGCCCAGCCGCCCCGACCGCACGACGCTCATCCTCGCCCACCGCGAATCCACCCTCGCCCACGCCGACCGGGTGATCCGGCTCGACCCGCCCGAACCCGCGGGCACCGGGGACCCGTGGCGCGGCCGGGACGCCGCGCCCGAACCGCCCGAGACCGACATCCCCGCCGAATTGCGCGGCCCCCTCGCGCGGCTGCCCGCGGCGACCGAACAACCCGGCCTCGACACCGCCGAATTCGAACGCCCCGAACCGAATTTCCGGCTGCGCGGCCTGCTCCGCCCGGTGCGCTGGCTGCTCGCCGCGGTGGTGACGCTGCTGGCCGTCGACGGCGTCATCGGCGTGGCCTTCCCCGCGCTGACCCGCTACGCGCTCGACGACGGCGTGGCCGCCCACAGCGGAAAGGCGTTGGCGGCGGCCGCGATCGGCGGCCTGATCCTGGTCGCGCTCGGCTGGGCCGACGAGACCGCGAACACGCTGCTGTCCGCGCGCGGCGGCGAACGACTGCTGTACGGCCTGCGGGTGCGCAGCTACGCGCATCTGCAACGGCTCGGCCTCGACTACTACGAGCGGGAACTGTCCGGCCGGATCATGACCCGGATGACCACCGATATCGACGCGCTGTCGACGTTCCTGCAAACCGGGCTGAGCACTGCGTTGATCAGTCTGGTCACCGCGCTGGGCATCGCGGGCGCGCTGCTGCTCATCGATGCCGGACTCGCGATGGTGGTCTTCGCGACCCTGCCCCCGCTGATCGCGGCCACGCTGGTGTTCCGCAAGATCTCGGCCTCGGCGTATTCGGCCGCCCGCGAACGCGTCGCCGTGGTCAACGCCGACTTCCAGGAGAACGTCGCGGGCCTGCGCGCCACCCAGGCGTACCGGCACGAGGCCGATGCCGCGCGGCGCTTCACCGGTTACTCCGACGACTACCGCCGCAGCCGGATGCGCGCGCAGCGGGCGATCGCGCTGTACTTCGCGGCGGTCATCGCGTGGGGTGATCTCGCGCAGGCCGCGGTGGTCTATGTCGGGGCCCGCGATGTTGCCCATGGTTCCGTCACCCCGGGCACGCTGGTGGCCTTCGTGCTGTACCTCGGCCTGTTGTTCGGTCCGATCATGCAGCTCTCCCAGGTCTTCGACGGGTATCAGCAGGCCCGGGTGGGGCTGCGCCGGATCGAGGCGCTGCTGCGCACCCCGTCCTCGATCGCCGCCGATCCGCCCGACGCCGTCGCGATCCCGGGACGGCTGCGCGGGGACGTGGCCTTCGACGCGGTCGACTTCCGCTATCCGGAAGCGAGGAATCCCGCGCTGCAAGGCGTTTCGCTGACGATTCCGGCCGGAACGAGTCTGGCCCTGGTAGGTCCGACGGGAGCGGGTAAGTCCACCATTGTGAAGCTCCTCGCCCGGCTCTACGACCTGCCGCCCGACACCGGCGGTGGTCCGATCGGCGTGGACGGCACCGACATCCGCCGCTACCGTCTCGCCGACTACCGCGCCCGGCTCGGCGTCGTCCCGCAGGAGGCTCACCTGTTCACCGGCGACGTGGCGAGCAACATCTCGTTCGGCAAACCGTCCGCCACACCCGCGGAGATCGAGCGGGCCGCTGAGACGGTCGGCGCGCTGGAGATGATCACCGCGCTCCCGCAGGGCATGGGCCAGCCCGTCGGCGAGGGCGGGCGCGGCCTGTCGGCGGGCCAGCGGCAGCTCATCGCGCTGGCCCGCGCCGAACTCGTCGATCCGGACCTGTTGCTGCTGGACGAGGCCACCGCGGTGCTCGACCCGGACAGCGAGGAGAAGGTGTTGGCGGCGAGCCGATCGCTGACCCGTAACCGCACGTCGGTCATCGTCGCGCATCGATTGGCGACGGCCGCGCGGGCCGATCGGATCGCCGTCGTCGAACACGGCCGGATCGCCGAAATCGGCCCGCACACCGAACTGCTCACGGCCTCGGGACCGTACTCCCGACTGTGGGCGGCGACATCGGAGGAGTGTGGGGAGCGCCACTCGGAAGCGAAGGAATATTCTCAGTCACGGACGAGTCGACACCATAAGAGGCTGGGCTTGTCCGGCGGCCCGTGATCGTCGGCCGCGGAGCCCGAGACGGGGGAAGTGAGCAAACCTCGAGGGACCCGCGGTCACGGCCAGGGGACACCGGAGAAGGGCTGGGCCTATCCTCAGAAAGGGCGCATCGGCGCGCATCGAGCCGATTACCCGTGCCGAGCACGTCACAAACGTCGCAGCGCGAAGAACGAAATGAGGCGAACACCTGCTGTGAGCAGCTCAACATCCCAGTTCGGACAGAACCAGTGGCTCGTCGACGAGATGTACCAGAAGTACAAGCAAGACCCGTCGTCGGTCGACGAGAGCTGGCACGAGTTCCTGGCCGACTACACCCCGGAGACGCCGGGAGACACTGGTAACAGCAAGCCCGCCGCCACACCCGCGCCCACCGCCGCCGCGCCCGCCCCGGCCCCGGCCCCCGCGCCCGCTCAGTCGGCTCCCACCCGCAGCGCACCGGCCCAGGCCCCCGCCCCGGCCCCAGCGCCCGCCGCCGCCAAGGTGAACGCCGCCGCCTCCAACGCCGCCGCGCCCCCGCAGGCGCGTGGCGGGGAGGCCCGCACCGTCCCGGCCCCGAGTTCCAATGCGGCCCCGGCCAAGTCGGCCCCGCAGGTGCCCGTGCAGGCCGAGGACGAGTCGAAGGTGCTGCGCGGTCCGGCCGCCGCGATCGTCAAGAACATGTCGGCGTCGCTGACCATCCCGACCGCCACCAGCGTCCGGGCCATCCCGGCCAAGCTGATGATCGACAACCGGCTGGTCATCAACAACCACCTGGCCCGCACCCGCGGCGGCAAGATCTCGTTCACCCACCTGCTGGGTTACGCGATCGTCCAGGCGGTCAAGGCATTTCCGAACATGAACCGGCACTACGCCGAGGTCGACGGCAAGCCCAACGCGGTCACCCCCGCCCACACCAATCTGGGCCTGGCCATCGATCTGCAGGGCAAGGACGGCAACCGCACCCTGGTCGTCGCCGCCATCAAGAACTGCGAGTCGATGACCTTCGCGCAGTTCCACAGCGCCTACGAGGACATCGTCCGCCGCGCCCGCGACGGCAAGCTCACCACCGAGGACTTCACCGGCGTCACGATCTCGCTGACCAACCCGGGCACCATCGGCACCAATCACTCGGTGCCGCGGCTGATGCCGGGTCAGGGCGCGATCATCGGCGCGGGCGCGATGGAGTACCCGGCCGAGTTCCAGGGCATGAGCGACGCGCAGCTGGCCGAGATGGGCATCGGCAAGCTCATGACGCTGACCTCCACCTACGACCACCGCATCATCCAGGGCGCGGAGTCGGGCGACTTCCTGCGCACGATCCATCAGCTGCTGATCTCCGACGAGTTCTTCGACGAGATCTTCCACGGCATGGGCGTGCCCTACGAGCCGATCCGCTGGCGCAAGGACATCACCGAACGCGGCGTCGACAAGAGCGTGCGCGTGCAGGAGCTGATCGCGGCCTACCGCAGCCGCGGCCACCTGATGGCCGACACCGATCCGCTACGCCTGGTCAAGGACAAGTTCCGCAGCCACCCCGACCTCGACGTCACCCAGCACGGCCTGACGCTGTGGGACCTGGACCGCGAATTCAACGTCGCGGGCTTCCACGGCCAGGAGCGGATGAAGCTGCGCGACGTCCTGTCGATCCTGCGCGACGCCTACTGCCGCCACATCGGCGTCGAGTACACCCACATCCTCGACCCCGAGCAGCTGAAGTGGTTGCAGGAGCGGGTCGAGCAGAAGCACGCGAAACCGACTGTCGCGCAACAGAAGTACATCCTGTCCCGGCTGAACGCGGCCGAGGCGTTCGAGACCTTCCTGCAGACCAAGTACGTCGGCCAGAAGCGCTTCTCGCTGGAGGGCGCCGAGACCACCATCCCGATGATGGACGCGGTCATCGACCAGTGCGCCGAGCACGGCCTGGACGAGGTCGTCATCGGCATGCCGCACCGCGGCCGGTTGAACGTGCTGGCCAATATCGTCGGCAAGCCCTACTCGAAGATCTTCACCGAGTTCGAGGGCAATATGAACCCGGCCGCCACGCACGGCTCGGGCGATGTGAAGTACCACCTCGGCGCGCAGGGCACCTACATCCAGATGTTCGGCGACAACGACATCGAGGTCTCGCTGACGGCCAACCCGTCGCACCTCGAGGCCGTCGACCCGGTGCTGGAGGGTCTGGTCCGCGCCAAGCAGGATCTGCTCACCAAGGAGGACCTGGTCACCAAGGGCGAGGAGGCGCGCACCTTCTCGGTCGTGCCGCTGATGCTGCACGGCGACGCGGCGTTCGCCGGGCAGGGCGTGGTCGCCGAGACGCTGAACCTGTCGGGCCTGCGCGGCTACCGCGTCGGCGGCACCGTGCACATCGTGGTGAACAACCAGATCGGCTTCACCACCGCCCCGGAGAACAGCCGCAGCACCGAATACGCCACGGACATCGCGAAATTCATCGGCGCGCCGATCTTCCACGTCAACGGCGACGACCCCGAGGCGTGCGACTGGGTGTGCCGCCTGGCCGTGGACTACCGGCAGAAGTTCCACAAGGACGTGGTCATCGACCTGATCTGCTACCGCCGCCGCGGCCACAACGAGGGCGACGACCCGTCGATGACCCAGCCGTACATGTACGACGTCATCGACACCAAGCGCAGCGTCCGCAAGGCGTACACCGAGGCCCTGATCGGCCGCGGCGACATCTCGATGAAAGAGGCCGAGGACGCCCTGCGCGACTACCAGGGTCAGCTCGAGCGCGTCTTCAACGAGGTGCGCGAGCTGGAGAAGTACCCGCCGTCGCCGAGCCCGTCGGTCGAGATGGAACAGACCGTGCCGAGCACGGTCATCACGGCCGTGGACAAGACGGTGTTGCAGCGCATCGGCGACGCGTTCCTGAACGTGCCCGCCGAGTTCACCGTCCACCCGCGCGTGAAGCCGGTGCTGGAGCGGCGGCGCGAGATGGCCTACGAGGGCAAGGTCGACTGGGCCTTCGCCGAGCTGCTGGCCTTCGGCACGCTGATCGACGAGGGTCGCGCGGTGCGCCTGACCGGTCAGGACTCCCGGCGCGGCACGTTCACCCAGCGGCACGCCGTGGTCATCGACCGCAAGACGGGCGCGGAGTACACCCCGCTGCACAACATCGGCTCGAAGAATCCGGGCTGGTTCGCGGTGCACGATTCGGCGCTGAGCGAATTCGCCGCTGTCGGTTTCGAATACGGCTACTCGCTGGGCAACCCGGACGCACTCGTGTTGTGGGAGGCGCAGTTCGGTGACTTCGTCAACGGCGCGCAGTCGATCATCGACGAGTTCATCTCCTCGGGTGAGGCCAAGTGGGGTCAGCTCTCGGAGGTCGTGCTGCTGCTGCCGCACGGGCACGAGGGTCAGGGTCCCGACCACACCTCGGGCCGCATCGAGCGGTTCCTCCAGCTGTGCGCGGAGGGTTCGATGACGGTGGCGGTGCCGTCCACCCCGTCGAACTACTTCCACCTGCTGCGGCGGCACGTGCTCGACGGCATCCGCCGCCCGCTGATCGTCTTCACCCCGAAGTCGATGCTGCGCAACAAGGCCGTGGTCTCCAATATCGAGGACTTCACCGACAACAAGTTCCGTTCGGTGCTCGAGGAGCCGACCTACGAGAGCGGCGACGGCGACCGCGGCAAGGTGAAGCGGATCCTGCTCACCTCGGGCAAGCTCTACTACGAGCTCGCGGCGGAGAAGACCAAGAAGAGCCGCGAGGATGTGGCGATCATCCGCATCGAGCAGCTCTACCCGATCCCGTCCTACCGCCTCAACGAGAAGCTGGCGACCTACCCGAACGCCACCGATCTCGTCTGGGTCCAGGAGGAGCCCGCCAACCAGGGCGCGTGGCCGTTCTTCGGCCTGAACCTGCCGGAGATCCTGCCGGAGCGGTTCAACAAGCTGCGCCGGATCTCGCGGCGCGCCATGTCCGCCCCGTCCTCGGGGTCGAGCAAGGTGCACGCGGTGGAGCAGCAGGAGATCATCGAAGAGGCGTTCGCGCCGACGGTCTAGAGTGTGCCGATGAGCGCCGGGTCCGGATTCCACGGGCCCGGCGTTCGCCGTCTCGAGGGGGAAGTGTGAGCCGATTGATCCTGCGCGGAATCGAATTCGCGCCGCGCGACGATCTCGATCCGAACGCCTGGTATCTGGACGTGCCCGCGGTAGCCGAGATGTGCGCGGACGGACTGGTTTTCGAGCGACCGGTGACAATCCTGGTGGGCGAGAACGGGATCGGGAAGTCCACGCTGGTCGAGGCGATCGCCACCGCCTGGGAGCGGGGGATGCGCGGCGCGGACGATCTGTGGTTGCCCGGCGGCACCTCCGGGGACGCGGATCTGTGGAAGCATCTGCGGATCGATGGCGTGTTCCCGCGCCCCACCAACGGCGGCTTCCTGCGCGCGGAGACCATGGTGAGCCTGTTCGAACAGGCCGACGCCCTCCGGGTGCGCGAGACCGATCCCCGCTGGAACGCGCTCTCGCACGGCCAGTCGTTTCTCCGATATGTCGCGGATCGTCCCGTGGGACAAGGGCTTTGGCTGCTCGACGAGCCCGAGGCGGCGCTGTCGTTCCAGTCCTGCCTGGCCCTGCTCGGCGTCCTGACCGATCTGGCGGCCGAGGGCTCGCAGGTCGTGATGGCCACCCACTCCCCCGTCCTGGCGGCCTGTCCCGGCGCGGAGATCATGGAACTCACCGGAGAGGGCATCGAGTACCGGGAGTGGGAGCAGCTCGACATGGTCCGCAATTGGCGCGCCTTCCTCGACGCGCCCGACCGCTACCTGCGACATCTATAGCCCGCGCGCGGCGTTGTGAGCACGATCTCGCTTGTCCGCCTCCACTTCCAAGCCGTATATTCGGCGTGGAATATTTGATGCGGATGATGTCATGCGGCCGCGCTAGGCTCGGCGGCGTAGAAGGGAGCTCGAGGATGACCAAGCAGCCGGGTGCGGAGCTGACGCCGTTGGCGATGGCCGTGCTCGCGCTGCTCGAGGAGCGGCCGATGCATCCGTACGAGATGTATCAGACGCTGCTGCAACGCCGGGAGGACTACCTGATCAAGATCCGCCCCGGTTCGCTGTATCACACCGTCACGCGCCTGGCCGACCAGGGCATAGTGCACGCCGAGGGCACCGGCCGCGCGGGCAATCGCCCCGAACGCACGATCTATCGGATCGCGTCGTCCGGGACCGCCGCCCTGCGCGAGCGGATCGGAGCGATCCTCCGCTGCCCCATCCGGGAGTATCCGATCTTCCCGGTCGCCATGTCCGAGGCACACAACCTGCCCGCGGCCGAGGTGATCTCGCTGCTGACCGAGCGCATCGGCTCGCTCGAGGGCGACCTCACCGAACTCGACGCCCTGCGCGGCTGGCTGGTCGGCAAGGAGGTACCGCGCCGCTACTGGATGGTCATCGAGTACCTGCGCGGCCAGCTCGACGCCGAACTCACCTGGTTACGCCGCATTGTCGCCGAACTGGGCGACGGCACGTTGGAGTGGGAGAAATTCGACTCCGACGGCGCCCGAATCGACTCTCCCGCAAGCGGAATCGGCTCCGACTGGGGCTCGTCGGTCACCGACGACGTCCTGGCCGAGATCCGCAGAGACAGACTTCGATAGGAATCCCCATGACAACCCAACGCAATCCCTGGCTGGCGCTGTACGCGCTGGTCGTCGGATTCTTCATGATCCTGCTGGACATGACGATCGTCGCGGTCGCCAACCCGAAGATCCTCACCGATCTGCACACCGACATCAACAAGGTCATCTGGGTCACCAGCGCCTATTTGCTGACTTATGCTGTGCCGCTGCTGGTTACGGGCCGCCTCGGCGACCGCTTCGGCCCCAAGAACGTCTACCTGGTCGGCCTGACCGTGTTCACCCTCGCGTCGCTGTGGTGCGGCATGTCCGGCACCATCGAGATGCTGATCGCGGCCCGCGCGGTGCAGGGCCTCGGCGCGGCGCTCATGACCCCGCAGACGATGGCCGTCATCACCCGCACCTTCCCGCCGGACAAGCGCGGCGCGGCCATGGGCCTGTGGGGCGGCGTGGCCGGTCTGGCCACCCTGGTCGGGCCGCTGCTGGGTGGCGTCCTGGTCGACAACCTGGGCTGGAACTGGATCTTCTACATCAACGTCCCGATCGGCATCGTCGCCTTCGCGCTGGCGCTGTGGCTGGTTCCGTCGCTGGAGACCCACGAGCACAAGTTCGACCTCGTGGGCGTGGTGCTCAGCGGTGTGGGAATGTTCTTGCTGGTCTTCGGGATTCAGGAGGGCAAGACCCGCGACTGGGACGGCCTGATCTGGGCGATGATCATCGCGGGCCTCGTGGTGCTGGGCCTGTTCGTGGTCAACCAGGCCCGCAACAAGGGCGAACCCCTGGTCCCGCTGCAACTGTTCCGCGACCGCAACTTCGCGCTGTCCAGCCTGGCCATCGCCACCATGGGCGTGGCGACGGCGTCCCTGATGGTCCCCGGGTACTTCTACCTCCAGACCGTCCGCGACTACTCCCCCACCAAGTCCGCCCTGGTCTTCGCGCCCATGGCCATCGTGACCGGCATCGCGGCCCCGCTGGTCGGCCGCATCTCCGACCGCATGCCGCCCCGGGTCATCCCCACCATCGGCTTCGCCCTGTTCTCGGTGTCGGTCTTCTGGTTCGTCTCCCTGATGACCCCCGACAGCTCCATCCCCGTCTTCCTCCTCGCCGCCGCCCTCGCCGGTTTCGCCAACGCGGGCATCTGGGGCCCCCTGGCCTCCACCGCGACCCGCAACCTCCCCATGCACCAAGCCGGCGCGGGCGCGGGCGTCTACAACACCACCCGCCAGGTCGGCTCCGTCCTCGGCAGCGCCGCCATCAGCGCCCTCCTCGCCTCCCGCATGTCCGCCCAGGGCCTCGACGGCGGCAACCAGGGCGAGGGCATGGGCATGGGCCACGTCCCACCCCAGATCCTCGACAAGATCAGCACAGCCCTGAGCGAATCGATGTACCTGCCCGCCTTCGTCTTGATCATCGGGGCCTTGGCCTCGGCGCTGTTCGTGGGCTCGCGGGCGTCGAAGCGTGCTGAGGCCGAGAAGCGGGACGCTGCTGTTCCGGTGGATGTGGGTCACTGAGGCTGCGCCGCAAGGGTTTTCGGTGGCCCGTCTCCTTCGGGGGGCGGGCCATCGCCCTTCCGGAAGTATTCGGAATCCGAATAAAGCCCCCATGCCCGAGAGGGTTACGGTGCCCATGGGGTTCACCGTACGTGTGGCGTTCGGCCCGGATAGGGTTGTCCTCGTGCGAGAAGGGGGACTTCTGTGAACTATCCGTACGGTCAGCCGGGGTATCCGCCGCCCGCGTACCCTCCGCAGCCGAATCATTATCCGCCGCAAGGTTTTCCGGCGTACCCGCCGCTGCCGCGATCCCCGCGCAGTGCCGCGGCGATCATCAGCGGCATTCTGGCGATCCTGGTCGCCCTGATCACGGTCTTCGCCGCTGTCCAAGCCTTCGTGCTCATCTCCGACTTCGATTCGTCGGAGTTCGACTACAGCGGCGACATCCTCCAACAGCGGGTGATCGCCGGGGTCGCGATCGTCCTCGCGATGCTCTGGGTCACCGCCGCGATCCTCCTGTTCAACCGTCGCAACGGTGGCCGCACGCTGCTGAATGTCCTTGCCCCGCTGGAACTGATCGGCATGGGGGCTCTCTGCGGCCCGTTCGCGGCGACGTGGGATGCGAGGATCGCCATCCTCGTCGGGGCTGTGCTGGTCGCTCTCGTGGTCGTACTGGCTAACACCACCTCTGCCCTGAGGTGGGTGGGTATCGCTCCGGCACGGCAGCTACAGCCCTCCCGCCAGTACTGACTCGCACTACCGTTATCCCAGCACTTCGCGCTGGACGGGCAAACAGCAACAGGTATCACCCATTTATGTTTCAGGCCCGACGTGCTACCCGCCAGGTAGCGGTTCTCGAGCGTGGACGACCTACCATTTCCAAGCGCCCCTTATCACGGAGAGTCTGCAATACCGCGATAACCTGGCTCGAGGCAAGTCCGGTGCGTTTCTCGACCTCCGAGCGCGAAACCTCATCCTCTCCGACCGCGTCCAAGACCTGTTGCTGCAAGGGAGTAAGGGGAGCCGTGCTCGGCATCGGCACATTCACTACCTCTTGCTCCCCGTCAATAGTAAGCTCCGCTTGCGTCGGCCTTCCGGCCAAGTGATAAGTAGCGGTACCCCGCGTCCCTTCCTGATCGATGAGCTGCCTGTCGACCAGCTCCTTCAACTCACGACTGGCCACTCGACTGTCCTGAATCCCGGTAGCCTGACGATATGCGCTATTGGTCAGCGCCGCACCGCTGCGCAGAATGACGAGAGCGGTCATCTGGGAGCGACTCAAAGGACGGTTGTCGAGGTTTTGCAACCAGGCAAGCGCCTCTTCGTCGAGGAGAGTATGGTTGGGAAATTCGGCGGTAAAGGAAGATATACTATCCAGAAATCGAGGCGGCTCCATCCCGGCTTCCGTGAGAGCGATCCGCATCCTGGTAATACCGCTACCTCTATTTTCGCAAACCATATGACCCTCACCGTAAGGGGTGTCTTCGAGGATCTTCAACAGTGCTTTGTTGCGAGAGGAAGAAACTGTATCGACCCCGAGGTTGTCAACAGAGACCGGCCCATACAACCCGCCAGGATTTCGAATCAAAAGCCTGTCCGGATACATCTCCACCTGGACCTGCATACCCCTCGCATGTTCGGAATAGTCACGGTGCACTAGTGCATTTACCAAGGCTTCTCGGAGCACCTCTTCCGGGTACTCCCATTCATCGACACGGTATATACCGGTCACGATGCTCCGGCGCTTCATATTTCTTTTCAGCACTCGGATGCATTCATTGACCATGACCGGAATCGACCCGTCAATCGCCCTGTTTTCAGTAAAGCGCTCGCCAACCGTTCCGAGCATACCCGGCTCACCTGCCGGATACGCGACAAAGGTCAAATCGAGCTGAGGTTCGAAAGTCTGTGGATAGAGCCCGAAGACGAGAAGACCTGCCAAGGTAGGGACGACACGACCATCGTACTCTTTGACGACATTGAGCATCGTCAAAGCCCGCACGTCGTCCACTCGGCGAAAAATCTCGCCTTTGGTCTCCCTGACCCGTCTCAGAAAAGAAGACAACATCTCTTCATCGAGGTCCGCCATCGATGAAGAATGCACCAGGCTGATATCATGACGCGGTTCGGTACGGTTGGACAGAAGAACCGACACCTCGTAGTCGGTAAATTTTCGGTCGCCGTCGGACACCCGGACCCGAGATCCCGCATAAGGGCCGAGGCTCCTTCTATAGCAGGGGCGTTGGTCTCGGGGAATCGGAGGAATGTAGGCGGTGATTACAGACTTTCCATTTACGTGCACCGTGCGAATCTCCGACCGCACCGGAGGCTCCATTTCCGAGCACGCAGCGGCCAATTGAGATTCGATCTGTGCCGGATCCTCGACCCCTACGACGGTGAAGTCTCGTTTTTCGTCCACTCCCAGGATGATCCACCCGCCCTGGGCATTCGCGAGAGCGCTGATGCTCTCCCAAGTCGTATGCGGGAATCCCCGCTGGGACTTCTTGATCTCACACGTACTGTGATCCCCGCCCAGACTCCTGCACTCGCCCAGCAGGGCCTCCAACTCGGTAACGTCCATCTGCCTCCCGCCCGACATCTCGGCCTCGTACGTCTCTCTATAGACACTCTGTAGAGCCGTCTATCGTCTTCTACTATACACAGCAGCCTGTGTATAGAGCTGAGAGCCCTGTCAGCTCTACAGAGGACAGGATGCAAGGGCGCCCTCTAGTGAGTCAGCTCACATGCACCGTGATCGCCGGATAACCCGTCGCCCCGTCCGGCAGCACATCCCGGTTCTCCGCCGTCTGCGGTTGGCCGGTCTCATCGATCGACCGCGCCCGGATCTTGTGCAGGCCGGGCGTGGCGTCCCAGTCGTACGCCCATTGCCGCCAGGCATCGATGGACGGCTCGGTCGCCAGGCGCGCGGTTTCCCAAGGGCCGTCGTCGATCTGGACCTCGACTCCGGTGATGCCGCGATGCTGAGCCCAGGCGACACCGGCGATCGGAACCCGGCCCGGATGGACATCCCTGCCGTCGCGCGGCGTATCGATCCGAGTCCCCGTCTTGATCGGCCCCCGCGCCGACCATCCCCGCTTGGTCCAATACGCCTGCGCCCGATCGAATCTCGTGATCTCCAATTCGGTAACCCATTTCGTCGCCGAGACGTAGCCGTACAGGCCGGGCACCACGAGCCGCGCCGGATACCCGTGCTCGACGGGCAGCGGCTCGCCGTTCATGCCGACCGCGAGCAGGGCATCGCGGCCGTCGGTCAGGGTGGCCAAGGGGCTGCCCGCGGTGAACCCGTCGAAGCTGCGGGACAGCACCATATCGGCGTCGGCGTGCGGCCCCGCCTCCGCGATCAGGTCGCGCAGCGGGTAGCCGAGCCAGCGGGCGTTGCCGATCAGGTCGCCGCCCACGGGATTCGAGACACAGGTCAGGGTGACCAGCCGCTCGACGGCCTGCCGGGACGACAGATCGTCGTAGCGGAGGCGAACCTCGCGGTCCACCATGCCGTGGATGCGCAACGACCAGGTGTCGGTACTCACCTGCGGCATGAGCAGGGCGGTGTCGATCCGGTAGAAGTCGCTGTTCGGCGTGAGATACGGTGCGAGACCGGGGATTCGGAGATCGGCGGCCGGATCGATCGGCGGGGCGGGCGAATTCGGGACCGGTAAGCGGACCGCGGCGCGCTCGGCGGTGACATTGTTCGCCCGGGAGCCGAGGACGCGCCCCGCCACCCCCGCCGCCGCGGCGAGGGCGCCGACACCCACGATTCCCCGCACCAATTGCCGACGGCCCACGCCCCGTTCGTGGCTGGAATCGCCAGCAGCCGTCGAACCCCGGCCGACCTCGGATCGCGGCCCGGCCACGTTCGCGCCGTCCGCCTCGGGCGCGGCCGCACGCGCCGCCTCGGTGCCACCTCCCTCGACAGGCACGGAAGAACGCGTACTCCCCCGAACAGAAGACGCGAATTCCCGTGTCCCGGAACCGGATTCATCACCCTCCCCCCGCCGAACCAGCCACCGCAACGCCGCGATCCCGCACACCGCCCCCACCACCGACGGCAACACCCAGGTCCACCCCGCCCCCGGCCGACTCACGGCCGCCCACGCCGCCACGATCCCGAACACCCCGAACAGGACCGACCCCACCGGCCGTCCAGCCCGCTCGACAACTCCCGCGATCCCCGCCACGACGAGCGCCACCGCCGCCATCGCGAGAAACAGCAGCAACTTGTCATTGGTCCCGACCGCGTCGATCACGGCCTCCCGCACCGAGGTCGGCGTGCGATCCACGACCGCCCCGCCCACCGCCGCCAGCGGCGCACTGCCCGCCCCGACAGGCACCGCGACCAGCTCCGCGACGCCCACCACCAGCGCCCCCGCCACAATCCCACAGGCCACCCGGGCCCCAGAACCGATCATGGCGCGAGCCTACGTTCCGCGACGGCCCGAGCGGCCGAACGAAAGCGGGCCGTCATGGATTCGTCAGAACCGGGCATCCCGGAATGTGCCCTCGAGCACGTTGCGTTCCCACTGGAAGAACCCAGCGAGCTCTCAGGGATCGGGCGCTTAATGGAATCAACGTTGGGCATGAGCGAGGACGTGATGAGCGTGTATCCGAATCAGAACGGTTGGCCCGCACAAGGACCGTACGCACCGCCGCCACCGCCACAGCCGCCGCGGCGCAGGCACGGGTCGATCTTCGGCGTCGTGGCCGTGATCGTGCTGGCCATGGCCGTCGCGATCGGGCTGGTGTCGTCGCGGTTCACCATGCCCGGACCGCACTCGAGCGCCCCCTTCGCCAACGCACCGGGCAGCAGCGTCCTCGAACCGGTCGACAACAAGACGACACCCGCCGACCTGACCGACGCCGTCGACAAGGTCACGCCGGGCATCGCCCTGGTCAACACCGAACTCGGACTCCAGAACGGCGCGGGCGCGGGTACGGGAATCGTCCTGACCTCGGACGGGGACGTCCTCACCAACAACCACGTCGTCCAGGGCGCGACCAAGGTCGAGGTCACCGACGTCGGCAACGGCAAGACGTACTCCGGGACGGTGACCGGATACGACCGCCAGGACGATCTGGCGGTCATCCATCTGAGCAACGCCTCGGGCCTGAAGACCGCGCCCCTGGGCGACTCCGACAAGGTCAAGGTCGGCGACGCGATCGTCGGCGTGGGCAACGCGGGCGGCACCGGAACACCCACCGCCGCCGCGGGCCGCGTGACCGCCCTGAACCAGTCCATCACCGCCAGCGACGAATCCTCCGGCGCCTCGGAACAATTGACCGGCCTCATCCAGGTCGCCGCCGACATCCAGCCCGGCGACTCCGGCGGCCCGCTGATCAACAACGCGGGCCAGGTCATCGGCGTCGACACCGCCGCCTCCCAGGGCTTCCGCATGGGCGCGGGCAACGGCGAGGGTTACGCCATCCCGATCAACAAGGCGCTGTCGGTGGCCAAACAGATCCAGGCCAAGACCGCCTCCGACCGCGTGCACATCGGCGCGACCGCCTTCCTCGGCGTGTCGGTGAGCGACACCAACGGCGGCGCACTGATCCGCAACGTCGTCCGCGGCGGCCCCGCCGACCAACTCGGCCTGGGCGCGGGCACGGTCGTCACCAAGATCGACAACTATCCGGTGGACTCGGCGACCACACTGGTGAACACCATGGACCGCTACCACCCGGGTGACACGATCACATTGACGGTGACCGACCGGACCGGGCGAACCGGGACCGTCCAGGCCAAACTCGGTCAAGGCCCGGTCGGGTAGCCGGGGAGTCGCGCTTCTCCAATCCCGAACCGACGCAACCTGGTTACTCTTGCCCTGAGCGCACGAACATCGAGACAGGAGACCCCATGCCGTCGGATCGGGCATTGAAGACGATGAACATGGTCCACCGCGGCCTGCTCCGCATCAGCGGCGGCAAGCTGGGCAACACGTTCAGCGGAATGCCCTCCCTGGAACTGACGACCATCGGCAGGAAATCGGGCCGCCCACACTCGGTGATGCTCACCGCCCCCTTTGTCGAAGGCGACACCATCGTTGTCGTCGCATCCCGAGGCGGCGACCCGGTGCACCCGGCGTGGTACCTCAACCTGCGTGAGCATCCGGAGGTGGAGGTCTCGTTCCGCAGCGGCCCGCGTAAACCGATGACGGCTCGGGTCGCCTCGCCCGAGGAGCGGGCCGAGTTGTGGCCGAAAGTCATTGGGAAATACAAGGTTTACGCGGGGTATCAGGAGCGGACCAGTCGGGAGATCCCGCTGGTTCTGTTGAGCCCGAGGAAGTGAAGCACTGCCACGGTCAGACGTGGCAGTCGACATTGGCCAGCCAGGTGTCGGGCGGGAGCAGAGCCATCTGCTCCCAATAGAACCTTGCCCATTTGATCGGTGCGTCCGGCCTGGTCCTCCACATGTCTTCGCGCTCATGCCACACACGGTCGAGCGTCAGCAGAACCGGCGAAGGCTCGTGCGAGGCCGGGTCGATATCGCGTAAACGAGCCAGATCGGTTGCCCTGGGGCCGATTTCGGGGCGTGGCGGGTCCTCGGGCAGGCCGATCTCGGCTCGCAAACTCCGCTCCGCGGCGATGGCGTCGACACCCCGCCAGGGTTCGCCCACCGACGACTCCCGGGCGGCATCGTCGACGAGCGTCCACCGGCCGCCGTATCGTCCACCCAAAATCCAGAAGTCCCAATGGCCTTGGGGGTTGTCCTCGGAGTACACCTCACCGGCGGGACCGATATTCTCCCGCGATTCGAACCTGACCGCGTCGGCGTAGACCTGCTCGTCGCTCCACCGCAACTGCTCCGGAAATTTCCGGAGATGCTCGACGTGCTGCGGATAGTCGACATGCTTCGCCCGGTAGGCCTCAGGGTCCGAGATGTACTCGGCATACAGCGTGTCACGGTATTCCAGAATCTCCAGCCGACGATGCGCGATCAGCTCGGCCTTCGTGAACTTCACATACCGCGGCACAACAAGATTCTCATCGAACGGAGCCAGCACCTCCGCCAGAACGCGCTCGAGATCCTCGGAGCCGGTCTCCCCGGCAAGCGCCACCGTCACCGCGAAATGAACCACTGTCCGACAGTAACCCGGCCTTCGAGTCGAAATCCAATCAATTGTCGCCGATCTCGTTGCCTGACATGGCTTCCCACCAGCGATCTCGGCCGGAGCGCATCTATGAGATCGTGCGGGAACCGCTGCGGCATGACGGGGTATGGGTCAGCTTGGAGAACATCTGAATACTTCGCGCCCTTGTAAAAGCCTTGCGGAACAATCGTTTCCGTCCGAGTACCGGTTACGGTGTGTCCGTTGACGGAAAGATGGATTTACGCGGGGTATCAAGGGAACGGACCACTCGCGAGATTCCGTTGGTTCTGTTGAGCCCGAAAAACTGACCTCAAGGCCGACCGTCGCTCGTCAGCAGAGAGCAGGGTCCATCAGCGCGAAGACCTCGGCCAATTCTCCCGGATCCTTACTCGTGTCGACAGTCGCCGACACCTCGTCATCGTCATAGCAACCCTCGGAAAACTGGGATTCCGTGGCGGTGGTATCGATGAGCGCGTGCCACGGCACCGGGGTGCCGGGTTGGGGATGGCAATCGGCATCGACCGACCCGTTTCCCGTCACCTCGGAGCCCGATGGCGTTGTGCCCGTGAACTTCAGCTGGATCGAGCGGTGGGCTTTCGGGCGTGTGCACTCGAGCGTCCCATTGATTTCCACCCTGCCGCCGGACCTCAGGTCGGCCTTCCATGGTGATCCGGTCCTCCGCGTCGACGGTCCTTCCCTCGACCGTCACCCGCTGCCCGGTTCCGTTCTCCTTGGCCGTGTGCGATCCCTTGGAGTCGACGTGCGTCAGGGTCGCCTCCCAGGTGACCTCGTTGCCCCACCGGTCTACGGACGCGGGAGCACTGCCGGGGACCGCCTTTCCGGTAGCCGGGCAGGACAGCGAGGTCCGCTTCTCGACCTCAAGGAGTCCATCGTGAACGTGGCCGGGCCCTTCGGCGCCCGAGCGGCCGCCGCCTCGGGCGCGAGGACGACCACCACGGCCGCCGCCAGCAGACAACGTGCGTCCTCTCGCGGAGCTCCATCCCGGAAAGCCGTTACGGCACGAATTGTGTTTCGTCGCCGAACAGCCCACGGATGGGAACGAAACGGCACGTCCGTCGGCGTATGTCTCGTGGATTCCGTGGGTTCCATTGAGCCCGAGGGATCGAACGCGTAAGACTTGCCGGGTGCACCTGGAGTTGATAACGATCGTTGTCGAGCAGTACGACTCGGCCATCGAATTCTTCGTCGGCACACTCGGTTTCGACCTGATCGAGGATTCGCCCTCCCTCACCAACGACGGACGACCCAAACGATGGGTCGTCGTTCGCCCACCCCACGCGGCCACCGGCATCCTTCTCGCCCGGGCGGACGGGGAGCGGCAACGTCGCGCCATCGGAGACCAGGTCGCCGGGCGAGTCGGGTTCTTTCTCCGAGTGGACGACTTCGCCGGGGAATACCGCCGACTGGCCGATGCGGGCGTGGAATTCGTCACCGCACCGCGCACCGAGCCGTACGGGCAGGTTGCCGTCTTTCTCGACATCGCGGGAAACCGGTGGGACCTGCTCGGGCCGAAGCTTGATCCACGGTGAAAGACCTGAGGCCCCAACCGAATTCGGCTGGGGCCTCAGGCAAACCCGCTCAGCTGTAGATAGCCTCCACATCAGCCGCGTAATTCTTCATCACCACAGCCCGCTTCAACGACATCTTGGGCGTCAACTCCCCCGTCTCCTGCGTCCAATCCACCGGCAGGATCCGCACCTTCTTGATCTGCTCCGCATGCGACACCAGCTTGTTCGCCTGTGCCACAGCCTCATCGATCTCGGCCACCAACTCCGGATTCGAGATCAACTTCTCGATCGGCGTATCGGCCGGAAGGTTGTGCCGTTCCTTCCACTTCGGCAGCGCCTCGGGGTCGAGGGTGATCAGGGCCGCGATGTAGGGCTGGCCGTCGCCGACCACCATCACCTGGCTGATCAGGGCGTGGGCGCGGAGGGCGTCCTCGAGCATCGCCGGGGAGACGTTCTTGCCGCCCGCGGTGACGATGATCTCCTTCTTGCGGCCGGTGATGGTGATGAAGCCCTGGTCGTCGATCGCGCCCAGGTCGCCGGACTTGAACCAGCCGTCCTCGAACGCCTCCTCGGTGGCGGTCGGGTTGTTCCAGTAGCCGCCGAAGACGACCGGGCCGCGCAGCAGCAGTTCGCCGTCGTCGGCGATCTTGGCGGCGTGGCCGGGGAGCAGCTGGCCGACCGTGCCGACGCGAATGTGGTCGGGCACGTTGACGCTGATGGCGGCGGTGGTCTCGGTGAGGCCGTAGCCCTCGTAGATCGTGACGCCCGCGCCGCGGAAGAAGTGGCCCAGGCGCGCGCCCAGCGGGCCGCCGCCGGAGACCGCGCTCTCGCAGCGGCCGCCCATCGCCTCGCGCAGCTTGCTGTACACCAAGCGATCGAAAACCGCGTGCTTCAAACGCAATCCGAGGCCGATCGAACCCTTCTGCAGCCCTTCGCTGTACGCGATGGCGGTATCGGCGGCGATATCGAAGATCTTGCCCTTGCCGCCCTCCTGCGCCTTCTGCTTGGTGCCGTTGTAGACCTTCTCGAACACGCGCGGCACCGACAGGATGAAATCGGGCTTGTACCGGCCGAATTGGTCGACGAGCGTGGACCAGTCGGCGGTGTGGGCGACGGTGACGCCCGCGTCGAAGGCGGCCAGCGCGACGGCCCGCGCGAAGATGTGGGCCAGCGGGAGGAACAGCAGCGAGCGCTTGCCGGGCTGGAGGAACCGGCCCATCTGGCCGCGGTCGGCGGCCGACTCGGCGTACAGGTTGGCGTGCGAGAGCATGACGCCCTTGGGGCGGCCGGTGGTGCCGGAGGTGTAGATCAGCGTCGCGGGGGACGCGGCCTTCACCTGGGCGCGGCGATCGTGGACGGCCTGGTCGTCGACGTCCTTGCCGCGCGCGACGAGTTCGTCGATCGCGCCCGTGGCGATCTCCAGGGTCTCGCTCAGGTCCGACAGGCCCGACTCGATCTCGGCGATGGTCGCGCGATGCTTGGCGTTCTCGACCACCAGCAGTTTGGTGGCGGAGTCGGCGAGGATCCAGCGCGCCTGCTCGGGCGAGGAGCTGTCGTAGATCGCGACGGTGCAGCCGCCCGCGGCCCAGACGGCGAAGTCCAGGACCACCCACTCGTAGCGGGTGGCGGCCATGATGCCGACCCGGTCGCCGAGTTCGATGCCGGACGCGATCAGTCCCTTGGCCACCGCGGTGACGGCCTTCGCGAATTCCGCGGCCGTGACGTCGGTCCACCCACCCTTGCCGTCCGGCCTGTTGAACACCACCAGGTCGGGCGTGCGCTCGGCATGCCGGAAGGCGCCGTCGCACATGTTGACGACTTCGGGAATGGTGTAGGTAGCCGGGACTTCGAACTCTCGCATCGGTGCCCTTCCACGTGGTTAACTCACCGGTAATGTACGCCAAGCCGAGACGGCGGTCACCGCCCGACCGCCCGGTTGGCGAGGCCGGGCGCCGCGACGACGCGGTTCCTTCTATCCTATTGACCGCGTTTGCGCAGGTCGAAGCGACTCATCGAGAAAGTCCGCGAGTTCGTCGACGGCCACCGCGGCCGCCGGAACCAGCGAGGCCTGCAACTGGGCCACGTGCCAGAGCCCGCGGGTGATCGAGAACCGCGTGGACACCCCGGCGGCCTCCAGCGCGGCGACCAGGCGCACGCACTGATCGTGCAGGCGCTCGCTCACGTCGACCTGCACATAGGTCGGCGGCAGCCCGCGCAGGTCGCCGAGCAGCGGCGCGTAGCCGGGATCGCGGCCGTCCGTCTCGCCCCGGTAGGCCGCCGCGCACGCGGTCGACCACGGCTTGCTGGTCACCAGATCGCGGTACCGGTCGTCGACCTCGTTGGGATCCGACCACGGCGCGATCAAACCCAGTGCGGCAGCACGCATCCCGTGCTCGTCCCGTAGTCGCAGCGACAGCGCGAGGGACAACCCGCCCCCGGCCGAGTCGCCCGCGACCGCGATCTCGTGCGGGCGCAGGCCCCGGGAGACCAGCTCCAGGAACGCCGCCTCGGCGTCGTCGAGCGCCGCGGGGAACGGATGTTCCGGCGCCAGACGGTAATCCAGCGAATACACCGGCCGCCCGAGCCGCTGCGCCAGATGCGCCACCAGCGACCGGTGCGAGGCGGGCGAGCCGACGGTGTACCCGCCGCCGTGCAGGTAGAGCACGGCCCCGGACCGGGTGGGCGCGCCGACGGTGATCAGTTCCGCCGGGCGCCCGCCCAACCGTTGCCGCTCCACCCGGGTGCCGCGCGGCAGGAACTGCAGACGCGCGGCCGTGTCGAGCATGGCCCGCTGCAACCGCCACGGCGCGCGGTGGTGCAGTGAGTAGCGGAAGATCGGGTGCAGGACCACCCGGGCGACCGGGGACGGTAGCGAAATGCCGTACATGCGTGAGACTTTCGTCGATCAGGGCATCATGCGCCGGTTGACGATGGCGGACGCGCGCTGGTACCAGGAGCCGGTGGCGCGCACCCAGATGTCGAGCAGCTTGGCCTCCCAGCCGATCAGCACCCGGCCGTGCCCCTTGCGCACGCCCTCGGTGATGGTCTGCGCGGCCATCTCCGGGGTGTGCAGCGCGAGCTGCTTGTCGAAGAACGAGGAGAACTGCTTGGCGTCGATGCCCTCGGCGTAGGTGGCGTTACGGGCGACGGCGGTCTTGATGCCGCCCGGGTGCACACAGGTCACCTTGACCGGATGCCTGCGGCCCAGCATCTCCTGGCGCAGCGATTCGGTGAAGCCGCGCACCGCGAATTTGGCCGCGTTGTAAGCGCTTTGGCCCGGAATGGCGATGAGCCCGAACAGGCTGGACACGTTGATGACGTGGCCGTCACCGGATTCGATGAGATGCGGCAGAAATGCCTTGGTGCCGTTGACGACTCCCCAGAAGTCGACGTCCATGATGCGCTCGATGTCCTTGAACTGGGAGTCGAGCACCTCGCCGTGGAAGGCGATCCCGGCGTTGTTGTAGATCTGGTGCACCACGCCGAAGTGCTTGCGCACCGCCTCGGCGTAGAGCAGCACGGCCTCGCGCTCGGCCACGTTCACCCGATCGGATTTGACCTGCGCGCCCAAAGCCTCACAGCGCCGGACGGTTTCGGCCAGGCCCTCGGTATCGATATCGGAGAGGGCGAGTTTCGCGCCGCGCCGCGCGAGGTTCTCCGCCAGCGCCCGGCCGATGCCGGAACCGGCGCCGGTGATCACACAGACCTTGCCCGTGAAGTAAGCGTCATTGCTCACTGTGCTGCCACCACTTTCACATCGGAACCCACGCGGGCCGTCTCGGTTGTCGTGTCGTAGGCCGCCACGTCGAATTTCTCTGTGAGCCTACGGAATCGGAAGGTGAAGTCGGGCCACAACGTGGTGTTGTTGCCGTGCTTGTCGAGGTACCAGCTGGCGCAGCCGCCGGTGTTCCACACGCTGCCGACCAGTTTGGCCTGCAACTCGCGATTGAACCGGTCCTGCGCGTCCTGCCGCACCTCGACCGTGCGCAGGTGCTGCCGGTCGAACGTGGCCACCGCGTCGGCGATGTAGTTGATCTGCGATTCGATCATGTACACCATCGAGGTGTGGCCCAGGCCGACGTTCGGGCCGAGCAGGAAGAACATATTGGGGTAGTTGGCGATCGCCGCGCCCTTGTAGCCCTGCTGTCCGGTGGCGTCGAACTGCTCGGCCAGCGAGCGGCCGTCGCGCCCGACCACGGTCTCGTAGGCCGGGTTGTCGGTGACGTGGAAGCCGGTGGCCACGACGATGGCGTCGATCTCGCGCTCGGTGCCGTCGGTGGTGACGATCGAGTTCGCGCGGATCTCGCGGATGCCGTCGGTGACCACGTCGACATTGTCGCGGCCCAGCGCCGGGTAGTACTCGTTGGAGATCAGCATGCGCTTGCAGCCGATGCGGAAGTTCGGGGTGACCTTGCGGCGCAGCTCCGGATCGCGCACCTCGTAGGCGAGCTTGGCCTTGGCCAGCAGCTCGAAGGCGCGCATGGCGGGCGGGAATTTGGCCAGGCCGACGACCTGGGTCTCCCGGGCGGCGTAGATGGCCGCGCGCGAGAGCCGCTGCACGCCGGGAATGTGCTTGAACGCCAACCGTTCCGGCAGCGTGTAGGGCCGGTCCAGCCGGGGCAGCAGCCACGGCGCGGTGCGCTGGTACACGTCCAGATGCGCCACCTCGGGCGCGATGGCGGGCACGATCTGGATGGCCGAGGCGCCGGTGCCGATCACCGCGACCCGCTTGCCGCGCAGTTCGGCGTCGTGATCCCAGCGCGCGGAGTGGAAGATCTGGCCCTCGAAGGTGTTGATGCCCTTGATATCCGGGAGATTCGGCTCGCACAGCGCGCCGATGGCCGAGATCAGGATGTCGGTGGTGAACGCGCCCCGGCTGGTCTGGACCTCCCAGCGGGCGTCGGCCTCGTTCCAGCGCGCGCTCGTCATCTCGGTGTCGAACAGGTGCTTGTCACGGACCTGATAGCGATCCGCCACGTCGCTGATGTAGCGCTGGATCTCCGGCTGCCGCGAGAACGAGCGCGTCCAGTCGGGGTTGAGCGCGAAGGAGTAGGAGTACAGATGCGAGGGCACATCGCAGGCCGCGCCCGGGTAGGTGTTGTCGCGCCAGGTGCCGCCGACGTCGCCGCCGCGCTCGATCACCAGGAAATCGTCCTGACCCTGCTGACGGAGCCGGATCGCCATGCCCAGCCCGGAGAACCCACTGCCGACGATCAGGATGTGCACGTGCCGGGCGGCGCGGTCGACATCTTTGTCTGTAACCTTGCGACTCATGTAACCGAGCCTAAGCGCTTATTGAGCAGCAGTCAACAGTATTGACTCTCGTTCAGTACGATTGTCGGGTGACCGACAGAAACTCCGGAGAACCAGCCAAGCGGGTACGTCTGAGCCCGGAAGAACGTCGTCGGCAGCTCATCGCGCTCGGCACCGAGATGCTGCGCGAGCGAGCCATCGAGGACATCTCCATCGGGGAGATCGCCGAGCAGGCCGGGATCTCGCGCGGCCTGCTGTTCCACTATTTCGCCTCCAAGCAGGAGTTCCAGCTCGCCATCCTGCGCAATGCCAACGAGGAACTGCTCGACCGGACCGCCCCCGATCCGAACCTGGGCCTGTTCGACATGCTGCGCGATTCGGTGGAGCGCTATGTGGACTACGTCAGCGCCAACCGCACCCCCTATCTGGCGATCCTGCGCGGACCCAGCAGCGCCGATCCGCAACTGGCCGCGCTCGCCGAATACTCGCGCGCGACGATCGTGGACCGGATCCTGGTCAGCGCGCACCTGCTCGTAGACGACCCCGACCACCCGCGCCTGCGGCTGGCCGTGCGCGGCTGGATCGCGTTCGTGGAGGAGACGACGCTGAGTTGGCTTCGCCAGGAAACGATTTCGCGCGAAGAACTGATCGACATGCTGGTCGAGTCCCTCCCCGCACTGGCCCTCAGCCCCGCCCTGACCGAGGCCCTGCGGCAGTGAACCCGCCCGGCGACCGGCCCCCTGCCGCGCCCGGGCCGCTCGCCTCCTCTGCCGCGCCCGGGGCGCTCGCCTCCCCTGCCGCCCCCAGGCCGCTCGCGCCCGAGCGGATTACAGCGAGTGCTCGTCGAGCCAGCCCCGGGCCAGTTCGACCGCGGGGACGTGCTCATCGCGCAGGCGACGGACGAGCGTGGCGAGGTCGGCCGTGGTGAGTTCGCCCGCGACGTAGTTGAGCTTCTTGATCTGCCGGTCGCTCAGCGCCCCCTTGCGGAACACCGGCACGATGGTCTGCGCGCGGAAGGCGTGGTCCGGATCGGCGAGCAGGGTCAGCTCCTCGGCGCCCCCGGGCAGCAGGGTCGCGGGGGCGGTGAAGACCCCGGCCTGAACGTGCCCGTCGCGCAGGGCGTCTCGCAGCTGTGTATCCGAGCCGAAGACGACGTGCGCGGCGACATCGCAGTGATAGACCGCGTGCAGCGGGTCGAGCACATCCCGCCGCGGGTCGGGCGCGGGGCGCAGCGGATCGAGTTCGGAACCCGTCGCGATGCCGAGGGTTAACTCCCCGCAGCGCGGCGCCAGGTTCTTCAGGGTGGCGGCCGAATCCGCCAGGGCCAGGGCGAAACTCGGCCGCAGATCGGTGCCGTCGGCGAGATCGGAGACGGCCAGGCCCTCGGGCAACGCGGCGTCGAGCGCCTCGGCCACGCTCGGGAGCGGTTGTCCCGCCGCGTCCTTCAGGGCCTGATCGGGAGTGGTCTTGTCGGGCAGTCGAGCGGGCGACCCGGAATCGAGCGCGCGCAGCAGATCGCCGCTGTCGTCGCCGATCACGGTGACGGTCGCGGCGTCCAGCGCGGCCAGTGTGTCGCCGCGCGTTCCGAGCCCGTCGCGCACGGCCGTGCGCGCGCCCGTGCGGGCCAGCGCGCCCGCGTAGATCTCGGCGATCATCCGCGACTGCGGGGAGTCGCCCGCCCCGACGACGATCGGATCCGCCGACTCCGCGCCGGAACAGGAGACGGCCAGCGTCGCGGCCAGCGCGGCGATCAGCATTCGCACCGACGCGACCGAATTCATGCGGCGACACCCACTCCCGATCGGATAGAAAGAACGACTCCCGGCTGACAGTATGGACAGCCAGAAGATGGCCGTCCGGACTCGGATGGTAATCGGACCGGAAGGACAGTCTTGAAATCCACCATCACCACCGCCGCCCGAGTGCTCGCGACCGCCGTCGCCCTGGCCGCCGCGATGGCCCTGTCGGCCTGCGGCAACTCCGATCCGCTGTCCAGCGGTTCGGGTGACTGCGGCGGCGACGCGAACAAGATCACCGTGGGTTCGGCGAACTTCCCGGAGTCCGAGACCGTGGCCGACGTCTACGCGGAAGCCTTGCGCGCCAACGGTTTCACCGTCGACACCAAGCTCAATATCGGCAGCCGGGAGGCGTACGTTCCCGCGCTGCGCAGCTGCTCGATCGGCCTGATCCCGGACTACACCGGCAATCTGCTGCAATACCTGGACAAATCCGCCACCGCGACCGCGGCCGACGAGGTGAACGCCGCCCTCACCAAGGCGCTGGGCACCGATCTCGCCGCCGGGACGCCCGCGCCCGGCGAGGACTCCGACGCGGTCGTGGTCACCCGCGCCACCGCCGACAAGTGGAATCTGACCAGCATCGCCGATCTGGCGGCGCATTCGGCCGAGGTGAAGCTCGGCGCGCCGACCGAATTCGCCGAGCGCGCGGGCGGACTGCCCGGCCTGAAGAAGAACTACGGCCTCGACATCCCCGCGGACCGGTTCGTCCAGATCGCCGACGGCGGCGGCCCGGCCACCGTGCGCGCGCTGACCGACGGCCAGGTGACCGCGGCCAATATCTTCACCACCTCCCCCGCGATCAAGCAGAACAACCTGGTCGTGCTGGCCGACCCCAAGCACAACTTCCCCGCCCAGAACGTGGTGCCGGTCTTCAACGCCAAGAAGAAGTCCGACAAGGCTCTGAAGGTGCTCGACGCGGTGTCGGCGAAACTGACCACGGCCGAGCTCATCTCGCTCAACGAGGCGGTCTCCGGCGCCACCAAGACCGAGCCCGCGGCCGCGGCGAAGAACTGGGTGGCCGCGCAGGGGCTGAACAAGCCGGTCGCCTAGTGTCCGATATCGAGTTCCGCGGCGTCACCAAGACCTATCCGGACGGCACCACCGCGGTGACGCGGCTGGACCTGCGCATCGAGTCCGGTTCGTTCACCGTCTTCGTGGGGCCGTCCGGCTGCGGCAAGACCACCTCGATGCGGATGATCAACCGGATGATCGCGCCCACCTCGGGCACGATCACCGTTGCGGGCGAGGACATCTCGGCCGCCGATCCGGTGCGGCTGCGGCTCGGCATGGGCTACGTCATCCAGAGCGGCGGCCTGCTCCCGCATCGCACGGTGCTCGACAATGTCGCGACCGTGCCGATCCTGCGCGGGAAGTCCCGCCGCGCCGCGCGGGCCGACGCGCTCGAGGTGCTGGACCGGGTGGGCCTGGATCGCGCGCTGGCCCGCCGGTATCCGGCCCAGCTGTCGGGCGGGCAGCAGCAGCGCGTCGGGGTGGCGCGGGCACTCGCCGCCGATCCGCCGATCCTGTTGATGGACGAGCCGTTCAGCGCCGTCGATCCGGTGGTGCGCGAGGAGCTCCAGGCCGAGATGCGCAGGCTGCAAAGCGAATTGCGCAAGACGATCGTCTTCGTCACCCACGACATCGACGAGGCGATCCGGCTCGGCGACCGGATCGCGGTCTTCGCGCCCGGCGGCGTGCTGCAACAGTACGACGCGCCGCAGACCGTGCTGGCCCAGCCCGCGACCGATTTCGTCGCCGGATTCGCCGGTCGCGATCGCGGCTACCGCGGGCTGTCGTTCCGGGCGGCGAACGGCGTTGTGCCGCACGAGCTTCGCACCGCCACCGCCGAGCAGGTGCGCGAGCTGCGGCTCGAATCCGGCGAATGGGTGCTGGTGGTCGACGCCGCCGGACACCCGCTGGGCTGGGTCGACGTCACCGGCGTCGAGGGCGTGCGCGCCGGGCACGCGCTCGCCGACTGCATGGCGGCCGGGGGCTCGCTGTTCACCCCCGGCGGGGACCTGCGGCAGGCGCTGGACGCGGCCATCTCCTCCCCCTCGGGAATCGGTGTGGCCGTGGATGATTCGGGTGCGGCGATCGGCGGGCTGCTGGCCACCGAGGTGATCGAGCAGCTCGCCCGCCAGCGCGCGGACGAGGACGCCGAACGCAACCGGCACTTCTTCGACCACGAGGCCGGGTGACCGGTGCGCTACCTCCTCGACAACTTCGCCGAGATCGCGGGATTCGCGCGCACCCATCTGTATCTCGCGCTGACGCCCCTGGTCGTCGGGCTGGTGATCGCGATTCCGGTGGGCGCCCTGGCGCGGCGCGTGCGCTGGCTGCGCAGGATCACGACGACGGTGGCGAGCATCGCCTACACCGTGCCGTCGCTGGCGCTGTTCGTGATCATCCCGCCGCTGCTCGGGATCGCCACCATCGATCCGCTGAACGTGGTGATCGCACTGAGCGTGTACTCGGTGGCGCTGCTGGTCATCGCGGTGCCGACCGCGCTGGACTCGGTGCCCGCGGCGGTGCTGGACGCCTCCGACGCGATCGGCTACCCCCGGCTGCGGCGCGTCCTTACCGTCGAATTCCCCTTGGCCGTACCGGTTTTCGTGGCCAATCTGCGGGTCGTCGCGGTCACCAACATCTCCGCGGTCACCGTCGGCGCGCTGATCGGGGTGGGCGGGCTCGGCAAGCTGTTCACCCAGGGCTATCAGCGCGACTATCCGGACGAGATCGTGGCGGGCATCATCGTGGTGCTGGCGCTGGCGCTGGTGGTCGACCGGGTGCTGTATGTGCTCGGCCGCTGGGCCACGCCGTGGCTGCGCACCGATCGGCCCGGCCTCGCACGGCGCGTGCGCACGGCGATCGATCCCGCGAAAGGCGTTGGGGCGTGAACCTTTTCCTCGATGCGTGGCACTATCTCAGCACGGCGGCGAACTGGGGCGGCCCCGCCGGAATCACCCGACGGCTGCTCGAACACCTGTGGTACAGCTTCCTGGCCGTGGCGATGTCGGCGGTGATCGCGCTGCCGATCGGGGCGCTGGTCGGGCACACCCGGCGCGGCGGCGGCGTGATCGTCGGCTTCGCCAACGCCATGCGGGCGCTGCCCACCCTGGGCGTGCTCACCTTCGTGGTGCTGGGTCTGGGCCTGGGTCTGCTGCCGCCGCTGCTCGCCCTGGTGACCGTCGGGGTGCCGCCGCTGCTGGCGGGCGCGTACGCGGGCATCGCCAATGTCGACCCGGACGTGGTCGACGCCTCGCGGGCGATGGGGATGACCGAGCGGCGGGTGCTGTTGCGGGTGGAGGTGCCCAACGCGCTGCCGGTACTGCTGTCCGGATTGCGCGGGGCGACACTGCAAGTCGTGGCGACCGCGACCATCGCGGCGTACGTGAACCTCGGTGGGCTCGGGCGCTACATCTTCGACGGCATCAGCCTCTACAAGTACGACCGGGTGCTGGTGGGCGCGCTGCTGGTCGCCGCGCTGGCCCTCGTCCTGGACGGACTGCTGGCCTGGGCGGTGTGGGCCAGCGCGCCGGGCACGGGCCGCCTGCGCCGCCCGGTGCGCGGATAGCCCCGCACGACTCAGCGCGCGAGGCCCGCGCGGTGCGCGTAGGCGATGGCCTGACCCCGGTCGCGCACGCCGAGTTTGGCGAACAACGAGTTGATGTGGCTCTTGACGGTGCTGACGCCGATGAACAACGCCTCGGCGATCTCGGAGTTGTTGTGGCCCGCGGCCATCAGGCGGAGCACGTCGAGTTCGCGGTCGGTCAGATCGATATCGGGCGGGGGCGCGACGCGCAGACCGGAGACCAGCCGGGCGCCGACCTCCGCGGCGAGGGTGGTGTGACCGCTGGCGACCGCGCGGACGGCCGCGGCGATCTCGGCGCGGCCCGCATCCTTGGTGAGGTAGCCGCGGGCGCCCGCGCGCAGTGCCGCGGCGACCGAGGCGTCGTCGGCGTAGGTGGTCAGGACGAGAACGGCGGTGCCGGGATGGTCCGTGGCGATCACGCCGGTGGCGGTGACCCCGTCGACGCCGGGCATCCGCAGGTCCATCAGGGCCACCCGGGGCGAGCGGCGGCGCACGAGGTCGATCGCCTCGGCGCCGTCGCGGGCCTCGCCGACCACCTCGATATCGGGCAGCAGGGACAGCACGGTGGTGAGCCCGTCGCGCACCACGGTCTGGTCGTCGGCGACCACGACCGTGATCAGCGGCGCGGCACCAGGATTCGAATCGTCCACTGCCCGTTCTCCTTTCCGGCCGCCACGGTGCCGCCGACCGCCTCGATCCGCTCGCGCATCCCGAGCAGGCCCGCGCCCGTGCCCGAACCCGTGAGCGGAATGCGTTGGGGGGCAATGCGATTGGCGATCGTGACGGCCAGCTGGTCACTCTGGTCGCGGAGGGTGAGCGTCACCGGGCGGCCGGGGGCGTGTTTGCGGGCGTTGGTGAGCGCCTCCTGCACCGCCCGCGCCAGCGCGATCGCCACCTGTTCGTCCAGACCGCGCAGCTCGGCTTCGGTGTCGACCACCACTTGCCCACCGGCGCAACGGTGTTGGTGACAGCGGTCCTGGAGCTCCGCGGTGAGGTCGAAACCGTCGGACCGCAGCGCGCCGACGACCCGGCGGGCGTCGTCGAGTCCGTCGGCGGCGAGGCCGCGGGCGGCGCGGACCCGTTCGGCGGCGCGGTCGTTCTCGTCGGCCTCGAACAGCGCGTCGGCGGCGTCGAGTTGCAGCACCAGCCCGCCGAGGGTGTGGGCGAGCACGTCGTGGATGTCGCGGGCGATGCGGGCGCGTTCGGCCAGGGCGGCGGCGCGGTCGCGTTCGGCACGGATCACCCGATTCTGTTCCAGGAGTAGGCGATTGCGCACCGCTGCCGTGCGGGACTGGCGGCGGCTCCAGCCCATCAGCCCGGCGACCAGGAGCGCGAACAGCAGATCCGGCAGGGCGCGCACCGGATGCGGCGCGACGGCCGCGGACAGGCCGCCGCACAGCACGGCGACGGCCGCGATCGCCGCGCAGACGGGCACCGATTCGGCGACCCACGACAGAACGCTGAACACCGTCGCCAAGGCGGTGATCGCCGAACCGGTCGCACGGGCCGCGGTGAGTCCGCCGCCGATCGCCATGGCGCACAACGCCGTTCGCGGCCACCAGCGCGAGGCGCCCGCCGGAGCCACCGTCCACCCCGCCCATCCGGCCCAGGACACGAGCACCCCCGCCGCGAGCCACGGATGCTGCCAGCGCACCGCGGGCGCCGAGGTCGCGATCACGGCGACCAGCCCGACCAGGCGCAGCAACCTGGACAGGCCCGTGATCGGCAACGGTTCGGTCATCGGATTCAGTGTGCCGCAACCGGACGGAAACGCTCGGCTCGCCGCAGCAGCACCAGCGTGCGGCCGACGCGATTGAGGGCGAGCATCACCAGGATCACAGCGACGGAGGTGACGAGCCGCGCGCCGATCGCGTGCGCCCACACGTCCACTCCGACGCGCACGGCCAGCAGCGCGAACCACAGCGCCGATCCGGCCCGGCCGGTGCGCGCCCACACTCTGCCGTCGAATTCGCGGATCCGCGACAGCATGCCCATGGCGACGCCGACCGCCAGGCTCAGCGCGGCCGACACGGCCAGCAGCGCGACCGTCACCGCGTCGATCGTCTCGTGGGCGATCTCGCCGTTCAGCTCGACGAGGCCGACCCCGCCGATGACGAGGGGGGTGCGCCACATCCGACCCGCCGCCAGTTCGCGCCACCGCGTCTGCCGCACCGCGATCCACACCAGCACCGCGACGATCGCGACGCCCTCGATGATCATGCTCATGCGTTTCAGCGTCGCCGTCGCGGGCGCGCGCGCCCACCACCCGCGGGTGGAGGGCGGGTGGAATCCGGGCGGGCCGCGGCGCAGAATGTCGCTCGTGCAGGAACCGGGACGCATTCTGCTGGTCGAGGACGCCGACGCCATCCGGACGGCCGTCGCCGCGGCCGTCGGCGCGGCGGGGCATCGGGTGCTGGCGCGCGAGCACGGCGCGGGTCTCGAACAGGATCTGGAGCGGTTCCGGCCCGATGTGGTCGTGCTGGACGTGATGCTGCCGGGGCGGGACGGGTTCGAACTGCTCGATATCGTCCGGGCCCGGTGCGAGGCGGGGGTGCTGATGTTGACCGCGCGGGACGAGGTGGCCGATCGGGTGCGCGGATTGCGTTCGGGCTCCGACGATTACGTGGTGAAGCCGTTCGACCTCGCCGAGCTGGTGGCCCGGGTGGAGGCGCTGTTGCGGCGGATGGGACGGCTGCGGACGCGGATCACCGTCGGCGATCTCGAGATCGACGTGGATCGGGGGACGGTGACGCGGGGCGGGACGCCGATCACGCTGACCGCCACCGAGTTCCGGCTGCTCGCCCACCTGGCCGCGCATCGGGACCGGGTACTCACCAAGACCCAGATCCTCACGGCCGTCTGGGGTTACGAGGATTACGACCCCAATCTGGTGGAGGTGTACGTCAGCGCGGTGCGGCGCAAACTCGAGGAGCACGGCCCCCGGCTGCTGCACACCGTGCGCGGACTCGGTTACGCGCTGCGGGTGGGTGAGCGATGAGGACGGTATCGCTGCGTCGGCGGGTAACCCTCACCGCCGCAATGGTTTCCGGGATCGCGCTGTTGGTCGCGGTGGTGCTGGTGCACGGATTGTTCGCCGTGGCCGTGCAGCGCGGCGAGAATACCATCCTCGCCGACCGCGCCCGGCTGGCCCGGCAGCTCGCGCAGCAGGACGTCTCCGCGCCCGATCTCATGCGGCAGCTGGACAATCGGTCCATCCGGGCCCGGCTCGAACTGGCCGACGGGCGGGACTACGACGGGATCGGCGGGCGCGGCGAGGACGTCCGCGGTCCGTCGCGGCGGCTGCTGCTCACCGGGCCCGGCGAACTCGACCGCGCCCGGCTGACCCTGGAAATCGATTCGCCGCTGCTGAGCCGGGTGCAGTCCCGGCTCGGATTCGTCCTGCTCGGCTCCGTCGTGGCCGCGCTCGCCATCCTCACCGGCGGGCTCTGGCTGGGCGTGCGGCAGGCCCTCGCCCCGCTGGACACCATGACCGGACTGGCCCGCGCCATCGCCCGCGGCGACCGCGGCCGCCGCCTCTCCCCCACCCGCACCGACACCGAATTGGGCCGCACCGCGAGCGCTTTCGACGAGATGCTGGACGCCCTCGAGGGGGCCGAGGCCCGCGCCCGCGCCTCCGAGCGGCGCCTGCGCGATTTCGTCGCCGACGCCGCCCACGAACTGCGCACCCCCGTCACGGGTATCCGCGCCGTCGCCGAGGCCGTCCTGCACCAGCCCGCCGACGCCGACCCGGCCGAACGCGAACGCCTGTACGTCCTGCTGATCCGCGAGGCCCGCCGCGCCGGACGCCTGGTCGACGATCTGCTCGACATGGCCCGCATCGACGCGGGCCTGCAATTGCGC
The DNA here is from genome assembly GCF_053588115.1 of Nocardia sp. NPDC003482. Taxonomy (NCBI): domain Bacteria; kingdom Bacillati; phylum Actinomycetota; class Actinomycetes; order Mycobacteriales; family Nocardiaceae; genus Nocardia; species Nocardia sp. NPDC003482. The sequence continues at coordinate 151,661 of NZ_JBSFPI010000012.1, read as the reverse complement.
ACCGAACCGGTGGACCTGTACGACCTGGCCCGCACCCGCCTCGAACAACAGCGCGTGCTGCACCCCGACATCGACTTCCGCCTCGACGGCACGCCGGTCACCGTCACCGCCGACCCCGAACGCCTCGGCCAGATCCTCGCCAACCTGCTCGACAACGCCGCCCGCGCCGTTGCCGAAACCCCCACGCGCACAATCACCGTGCACCTCACCCACACTCCCACCACCGCCGTCCTCGACGTCCGCGACTCGGGCCCCGGCGTCCCCGCCGCCGACCGCGAGCGCGTCTTCGAGCGACTCGTCCGCCTCACCCCCGCCTCCGCCGAGGGCTCCGGCCTCGGCCTCACCATCGCCCGCGGCACGGCCCGCGCCCACGGCGGCGACCTCCGCTGCCTGGCGCCCCCGGACGACGGCCCGGGCGCGCTGTTCCGGCTCGAACTGCCGCTCCCGCGCGGGCCTGAGGATCGGCTGAAGAAGGGGGGCGGATAGCGGCGAAAGGCGTTCCGGACGGGCAGATTCGTGGGTGGAAGATTTCTCGACTCGAATGGAGTTGCTCTGATGAAGCGAACCCTTGCCGCTCTGCTCGCCGGGACCGCGGGCGCGGCCGCTCTGCTCGTCGCGGTGCCCGGCGTCGCCTCGGCCGACGGGCCCGATTGCGGTCCGCAGGCGCGCGCGCAGGTTCACGCCCAGGTCGCCTCCCGGACCGCGGACTACCTGGCGGCGCATCCGGATCTGGCCGCCGAACTCGCGAAGGTGCGGACGCTTCCGAAGGATCAGCGGCACACCGAATTGCAGGCGTATCGGCAGTCGCATCAGCAGGAGCTGCGGGAGTTCCGCGACATTCGCCAGCCGCTGCGCGACCTCCGCAAGGCGTGCAAGGGCTGACAACGGCGACGGGCGCTTCGTTCGAAAACGAAGCGCCCGAGTGCTGTTCGAATATCGTTGCTAGGCAACGCCTTCCGCGCGGGCGGCGGCGGCCACGGCCTCGGCGACCGCGGGCGCGACCCGGGGATCGAGCGGGCTCGGGACGATCTTGTCGGCGGCCAGTTCGTCGCCGACCACGGCCAGGATGGCGTCGGCGGCGGCGATCTTCATGCCCTCGGTGATGCGCCGGGCGCCCGCGTCCAGCGCGCCCTTGAACACGCCGGGGAAGGCCAGCACATTGTTGATCTGGTTGGGGAAGTCGCTGCGGCCGGTGGCCACGATCGCGGCGTACTTGTGCGCGATCTCGGGGTGGATCTCCGGATCCGGATTGGACATCGCGAACACGATGGACTCGGGGGCCATCGCCGCGATGAGCGCCTCGGGAATCGTGCCCGCCGAAAGGCCCAGGAACACATCGGCTCCCGCCATCGCGTCGGCGGCGCTGCCGGTGATGCCGCGCGGGTTGGTGCGCTGGGCCAGATCGGCCTTGACCTCGTTGAGGTCGGCGCGGTCGCGGCTCACCACACCCTTGGAGTCGAGCACGACGATGTCGGAGACACCGGCGGCCAGCAGGATGTTGGTGCACGCGACACCGGCCGCTCCCGCGCCCGACACCACGACCTTCAGGCCCTCGATGTCGCGGCCCTGCACCTTCGCGGCGCCGTTGAGCGCGGCCAGCACCACGATGGCGGTGCCGTGCTGGTCGTCGTGCATGACCGGGCAGTCCAGCGCCTCGATGACGCGCTTCTCGATCTCGAAGCAGCGCGGCGCGGAGATGTCCTCGAGGTTCACCGCGCCGAAGCTCGGGCGCAGCCGGATCAGGGTCTCGACGATCTCGTCGACGTCCTTGGTGTCCAGCACGATCGGAATCGAATCCAGACCCGCGAACTTCTTGAACAGCGCGGCCTTGCCCTCCATCACCGGCAGCGAGGCGCGCGGACCGATGTCGCCGAGGCCGAGCACCGCGGTGCCGTCGCTGACCACGACGACGAGACGGTCGGTCCAGGTGTAGCGCTTGGCCAGCGCGGCGTCGGTGTGGATGGCCCGGCTCACCTGCGCCACGCCGGGCGTGTAGGCGATGGACAGATCGCGCTGGGTCTCCAGCGGGGACGTGAGTTCCACCGAGAGCTTGCCCCCCAGATGACCCGCGAAAATTTCCTCGTGCGTAATGGCGGACAGGTTCGCCGAATCGGTTTCACGGCTCGCCGTGGCGGCGTTCGGTGCATCAGTCACGGGTGACACGATTTCACTCCTGCTCGGTGTCGACTGAACCGTCTCGCGGTTACCGTCGGGTATTTGGTATCAATGGTTTTCGGTTACTCGGCAGGTGCGTTGATCACACTCGCTTGCCGCGCAATACCGTTCGATGGTGACATCGCGGTGTGCCGCACCGGGTATTACGGCGTATCGCCGCAGAGATCCGTCGAGCCGGAAACCGGACGGGTGTGTCCGGGTAATGCCGTTGGGGCGTACCGCGCATCCGGAGCAGTGCGTCACGGGTGCCGGTTCACCGACCTCCCGGACCGGGCGGTGGCGTCGGCCAGGGATCGGAACATTCTGCCAGGAAAGGTGAGCGGTTTCCAAATCGCCTGCGCGAGGCGGGTGGCGCGGGGGCGAGCGGGCTGCCATTGTCCGAGCCTAGGGCGCGCGAATTACCCCGACGTAAGCGGAAACTCGCATTCGGCGGCCGGCCGAGTGAGGTCGCGCGGGGGCGCGACCCAGACGGTCCCCACGCCCCCGGTGCGCAGGCGCAGCCGCCAGTCCTCGTCCTCGCCGGGATGGTCGGTGCGGCGGTGGATGCCGCGGCTCTCGGTGCGGGCCAGCGCGCTGTGCTTGGTCCAGCGTGCCACGGCCAGCAGCGCGGCCGCCTCGCGGGCCCGCAGCAGTTCCGCCCCGGCGCCGCCGAGATCGCATTCGGTGACCGGCCACAGCGCGTCGAGTTCCGCGATGCTGTCCCGCAGGCTTCCCGCACTGCGCCAGTAGCTGCGCCGCAGCGGCAGGGTGTGCTCCTGCACGAGCCCGATCACCGCCCGCGGATCGATCCCGGCGACCGCGCGCAGCCCCCCGCCCGCCCGGGCCGGAACCGCCCGCCCCCGCCCGCGCGCGAACCGCACCGCCCCCGTACCCGCCCACATCCCGGAGGCGATCGCCCAGGCCGCCCGCTGCCCACCGACGCCCCCGTACGCCCCGGCGATCGCTTCCCGCGAGGTCACGTCCCCCGCGGCGAACAACCCGGGAACCGTTGTGGCGCAATCGAACCCGGTGAGCCGCAGCCCACCGGTACCGCGCACCGTACCGGCCAGCACCGCCCGCACCTGAACCGCACCCGAAACACGCGGAGCGCCAACGTGTTCCGAGCCTCCAACTCCGAGGCCCCCTCCGCCGTCGCCGGTGCTCCCCAGCCCGGCGAGCGCCTCCAGCGTGGCGAAGATCCCTCGACCGTCGACCCGAGCCTCCGCGCCCTCCAGCCCACCGGCCTCCGCGAAGCTCGAGTGAACCCGAGCCTCCGCGCCTCCCGACCCATCGATCTCCGCAAGCGTCGGGCGAACCCGAGGCTCCGCGCCTTCCGACCCACCGGCCTCCGCAAGCTTGGGGCGAACCCGAGGCTCCGCGCCTCCCGGCCCATCGATCTCCTCGAGCGTCGCGTAGACCCGGCGGCCATTGGCGAGGGCCTCGAGGGCGGCGGCGTGGGGGCCGAGGGCGGGGTTTTCGAGGGGCGCGCCGGATTCGTCGTGGAAGGCGGCGAAGCGGGGGGTCGGGGTGGGCGGCAGTGGGGCGATCGGGGCGAGGGTGTAGGCGCTGGAGAATTCCATGCCCGACAGCTCACCGCCGACCTCGGCGGCCATCAGCAAGCCGTCGCCGGTGGCGACATCGGCGCCCGCGGCGCCGGACAGGAACGCGCAGCCGCCCGTGGCCAGCACCACCGCGCCCGCCCGCACGGACCACTCCTCGTAGCCGCGTGCCGAGCACAATCCGCTCGCCCCGGCCACGACGCCCTCGGCGTCGACGAGCAGCCGCAGCGCCGGATGATGGTCCAGGATCCGCACGCCCGCCACGAGCAGGCTCCGCCGCAGCAGGCCGAGGTAGCGGGCGCCGCTCAGGCGAATCCGGGTCGGGCCGCCCGACCGGTCAGCGTGCGGCACCCGGCCGCGACGAAACAAATGGTCGAGCCGGAGGTGGGTCTCGGCGAGCACGCGGTGCGTCCATTCCGGATCGCCGAGTCGGCCGCCGCGCGCGAAGGCCAGCCGGACCGCCTCCTCCCGAGCCGGTCCGGGTGGGAAATTCGCCAGGGCCACAAGGCTTTTCGCGGTCGGTCCGCTGGCCCCGCACCGCCCCTTGTCGACCAGGATCACCCGGGCCCCGGAGCGCGCCGCGGCGAGCGCGGCCCACGCCCCCGCGGGACCACCCCCCACCACCAGCACATCCGACTCCAGCACGCCCACAAAGGAAAATATTCGGGCACAATTCACCCGATGGCAACCATTACGCTCGCCCTAATTCCACCACTGCGTAACCAAAAGATAACCCGCCGCACAGAAAACGACCACGGCCCCGAAAAAGGCCGCAAAACCCCGTCGCCGATCCGCGAATACCTGCGCGCACACGGCCAGTAACGCGATTCCCACATGCCACGCCACCGTCGCCGCCCCCGGGCCCGGAAATCCCCGTCGCGCCCCGAGCACCTCGGCCCCGATCACCACCAGGCACAGCACCACGAGTCCACCCGCCACGATTCCGCTCAACCCGCGCACCAACCTCACGACAGCCTCCCCTCACCCCGAACGATCCGTCCTACCCGTCGCACGACACGATCACCCCGCCCCCAGCGAATATCCCCCGTACACAGGGAGTCTCACGACACGATCACCCCCACCCCGCTCGCCTTGTCGGCGAGCCGTTCGAACTGCTCCGGGGCGGTGGTGCAGTCACCGAGGTGGATGGTCTTGTTCGCGCCGTGGTAGTCCGACGATCCCGTGGTGAGGAGGTCGAGTTCGGCGGCGAGGTCGCGCAGCAGGGCGCGGTCGGCGGCGTTGTGGTCGGGGTGGTCGACCTCGAGGCCGGACAGGCCCAGGGCGGGCAGGGCGCGGATCTCGTCGAGGGCGAGCAGGCGGCCGCGGGTGCGGGCGCGGGGGTGCGCCACGACGCTGACTCCGCCTGCGGCCGAGACCATTTCGACCGCGCGCCGCAAGGGGGTGTCGGCCTTCTCGACGTAGTAGCGGCCGCGCGGGGCGAGGAGGCTCTCGAAGGCGGCGCCGACGGTCGGCACCACCCCGGCGGACACCAGGGCACGGGCCAGATGCGGTCGTCCGGCCGAGGCCCCGGCGGAGGCGAGCACCTCGTCGGCGTCGACCGGCAGGCCGTCGGCGGCCATCCGCTCGGCCATGGCCCGGACCCGGGCCACGCGCTCGCCGCGCAGCCGTTCGCGTTCGCGCGCGAAGGCCGCGTCGGTGGGATCGAACAGGTAGGCCAGCAGATGCACCGACACCGGCCAGCCGTCCTCGCCGGGGCCGGTGCACGACATCTCCATGCCGCGCACCAGGGTCATCCCGTTCGGCAGCGCCTCGGCGGCCTCGGTCCAGCCGGAGGTGGTGTCGTGATCGGTGAGGGCGACCACGTCCAATCCGGCCGCCGCGGCGTTGCGGACCAGTTCGGCCGGGGTGTCGGTGCCGTCGGAGGCGTTGGAATGGGTATGCAGGTCGATGCGCACCCGTCCATCTTGCCGAACGGCAGCGACTAGCATCGCAACTCGTGCCCCAGATGCCACCCCTGCCCTCGTTCCGCGGCCGCGGCAAGGCGGTGGAACCGCGTCCGCGCATCCCGGTGCCCACCGCGCGCGCGATCATCGACTGCGGCGTCTACGTCGACGGGCACCGGCTGCCCGGCCATTTCACCCACGCCGAGGCGCTGGCCGCGGTGCGCGAGCGTGGGGCCGGCTTCGCGTGGGTGGGCCTGCACGCGCCCGACGAATTCCAGATGGCCGATGTCGCAACCACTTTCGGCCTGCACGAACTGGCCGTCGAGGACGCGGTGCAGGCGCATCAGCGGCCGAAACTCGAACGCTACGACGACGTCCTGTTCCTGGTGCTGCGCACGGTGAAATACGTCGAGCACGATCCGAACAGCATCTCCGAGATCGTCGAGACCGGCGAGATCATGATCTTCGTGGGCCGCGATTTCGTGGTCACCGTGCGGCACGGCGAGCACACCGGGCTCACCGGCGTGCGCCGCGACCTCGAGGCCAATCCGGAACGGCTCGCGCTCGGCCCGGGCGCGGTGCTGCACGCCATCGCCGACCACGTCGTGGACTCCTACGTCGACGTGACCCAGGACATCGAGGACGATGTGGCGGAGATGGAGGAGAAGGTCTTCACCCCGCGCAGCAATCTCGCCATCGAGGCCATCTATCAGCTCAAGCGCGAGGTGGTCGAGCTGCGCCGCGCGGTCAATCCGCTCGCGCTGCCGCTGCAATTGCTCTCGCGCAGTTCGGAATTGCCGCTGCCCAAGGAGATCCGGCGCTATCTGCGCGACGTCGCCGACCATCACACCCAGGTCGCCGAGCGGATCAGCGATTTCGACGAATCGCTGAGTTCGCTCATCAACGCCGCTCTGGCGAAGGTGAGCGTGCAGCAGAACACCGATATGCGCAAGATCTCGGCCTGGGCCGCGATGGCCGCGGTGCCGACCATGATCGCGGGCATCTACGGCATGAATTTCGACCACATGCCCGAATTGCATTGGACGCTGGGCTATCCCCTGGTGATCGTCGTCATCGTGGTGATCTGCGGCGCCCTGCTGGTCACCTTCCGGCGCAACAACTGGCTGTGACGCTCACAGCGTCGCCGCGCCGCGCCCCGGATCGGTGACGTCGATGCCCGCCTCGGCCCACGCCTCCCGCAGCGCCTGCGCCCCGCGCACCCGCACCCACGCCGCCTCGGTCGCGGTCAGCGGCGCGACCGACAGGAACCGCACGGGTTCGGCCGGTTCGGGCAGCGCGACCTCGGGCAGTTCGCTGGGGCCGAGCAGCACCGCGGTGAACGGGGCCTTGTCCCACAAGGGTTCTCCCAGATCCAGCAGCGCATCCGCTTGCAGCACAACGCCTTCCACCGCAGGGGAGGCGATCAGCACGCCGAGCCCCCGCGCGATCCCGGCGTGAGATCCCTTGGCGCGCAACGTGAGTACCAGCTCCGCGCGCGGGCCGCGCACCGGATCGGCCAGGGCGTCGGACGGATCGGTCATGGGATGGCGCGAACCGCCCAGCGTCACGTAGTGCAGCACCTCGCCGTCGGGGATCCGCAGGATCTCGATCGGCTCCAGCCCCAGGAAGGTCACCGAGGCCGAATCCGCCGAGGGCACACCGAAATAGCCGAGCGTCGCGGCCCGGACCTCGTCGAGCACGCGCACGTCAGATGGCCAGCCGGGCCAGCATGTCGCGGGCGGCCTCGGCCTCCTTCGGCTCGCACAGCACGTCGTAGCGCCCGGCGACCAACTGCATGGTGGAGGCGAAATCGCGCTGCCCGCGGGTGGCGGCGTAGGGGATCGAGGTGGAGATGACACCGAAGATGACACCGCCGACCAGACCCACCACGAGCGGGCCGAGCGCGCCGCCGGTGGTGAACAGGCTCAGCAGCAGACCCAGGAACAGGCCCAGCCACGCACCCGACACCATGCCGCCGCCGATCACCTTGCCCCAGGTCAACCGGTACAGCACCCGCTCGACCTGCATCAGATCCACGCCCACGATGGTCACGTTCTCGACCGGGAACTGGTTGTCGGCCAGATAGTCGACCGCCCGCTGCGCCTCGGCATAGGTGGGATACGACCCGACGGGCCAACCCGACGGCGGCGTCGGCAGGCCGGGCCGATTGCGGTTGGAGTTCCCCAACGGACTAGTCATGGCTCCATCATGCTATTGATCCGCCGGCGACGGGGGAGTGAAACGCGTGGTTCGCGCCATTCCGGCGGCCCTGCCCTTCTCGGCTATGACGCGCGCCATCTTCGCGCTCGCCTCGTCGATCATCTCGTCGCCCAGCATGACCGCCCCGCGCGCACCCCCGGCCTCGGAGGTGTGGAAGGCGTAGGCGTCGAGGATCTCCTCGGCCCGGTCGTAGTCGGCCTGGCGCGGGGAGAAGATCTCGTTGGCCGCCTCGATCTGGGTGGGGTGCAGCACCCACTTGCCGTCGAAACCCAGTGCGGCCGTTCGGGATGCGGCCCGGCGGAAGCCGTCGAGATCGCGGATCTGGAGATAGGGTCCGTCGATGGCCTGGAGGCCGTGCGCCCGCGCGGCGAGCAGGATGGTCATCAGGATGTGGTGGTAGGCGTCGCCGGGCTCGTAGCCCTCCGGCTGTTCGCCGACGACGAGGGTGCGCATATTGATACTCGCCATGAAGTCCGCGGGCCCGAAGACCAGCGTCCGCACCCGCGGGCTCGCGGTCGCGATGTCATCGATATTGCGCAGGCCCAGGGCGTTCTCGAGCTGCGGTTCGATGCCGATGCGGCCGACCGCGAGGCCGGCGGCCTTCTCCACCTGGGTCAGCAGCAGATCCAGCGCCCGCACCTGACCGCCGTCGGTGACCTTCGGCAGCAGGATCGCGTCCAGCGCCGCGCCCGCGCCCTCGACGACGGCGATCACGTCGGCGTAGGTCCATTCGGTCGTCCAGTCGTTGACCCGCACCACCTTGAGCTGCTCACCCCAGCCCGAGGAGTTGAGCGCGGCGATGATGTTGGCCCGGGCGGCGGCCTTCGCCCCGGGCGCCACCGCGTCCTCGAGGTCGAGGAAGACCTCGTCCGCGGGCAAACCCATGGCCTTCTCGATCATGCGGGGATTGCTGCCGGGCACGGCGAGCACCGAACGGCGGACTGACATGCGACATCTCCTCCAGTATCCGGACAGAGCACCCTCTAGCCTGGGCATCATGGCAGCGACGAGGGTTTTCGCCGCCAGGCTGGCGAGCCTGGTGGTGCTGGGTCCGGACGGCGAGTCTATCGGCCGGGTCCGGGACGTGGTGATCTCCATCCGATACGACCGCCAGCAACCCCGGGTGCTCGGCCTGCTCGTCGAACTGCCCACGCGCAAACGAATATTCGTGCCCATGCTGCGGGTGACCGCGATCGAGCCCGGTTCGGTGAACCTGAACACCGGCACGGTCAGCCTGCGCCGCTTCGAGCAACGGCCCGGCGAGATGCTGGCGCTGGCCCAGGTGCTGGATTCCACGGTCCGCGTGGACGATCCGGAGCTGCCGGATCTGCACGACGTCGATCTGTTCGTGGTGGATCTGGGCATCGAGCAGACCCGCACCCGCGACTGGCTGGTCTCGCGGGTCGCGGTGCGCGGGCATCGCCGCCTCGGTCGCCGCCGGGCGATCCACGTCGTGGACTGGAACCACGTGCGCGGGCTGACCCCGTACGAGCTGAATCTGCCGGGCCAGGACGTGACCCAATTGCTCGGCCAGTTCGAGGGTTTGCGCCCCGCCGACGTCGCGCACCTGATGCGCGAGCTGCCGGGCAAGCGGCGCATCGAACTGGCCCGCGCGCTCGACGACGAACGGCTCGCCGACGTCGTGCAGGAACTGCCCGAGACCGATCAGGTCACGGTCCTGCAGCAGCTCGGGGTCGAGCGCGCCGCCGACGTGCTCGAGGCGATGGACCCCGACGACGCGGCGGACCTGTTGGGCGAGTTGCCGACCGGTGAGGCCGAGGCGCTGCTGTCGCTCATGGACCCCGAGGAGTCCGAGCCGGTGCGCCGATTGCTCGAGTACTCGCCCTACACCGCGGGCGGTCTGATGACGCCGCGCCCGGTCGTGCTCACGCCCGCCGCGACCGTCGCCGAAGCCCTGGCGCGCGTGCGGGATCCGGACCTCACCCCGGCGCTGGCCTCCCTGGTCTTCGTGGTCCGGCCGCCCACGGCCACCCCGACCGGGCGCTACCTCGGCTGCGTACACATTCAGCAACTGCTGCGCGAACCTCCGGCGACATTGGTCGGCGGATTGGTCGACGCCGATCTGACGGTCTTGCGGCCGGCCGCCTCGCTGAGCGCGGTGACCCGCTACTTCGCCACCTACAACCTGGTCTGCGGCCCGGTCGTCGACGAGGAGAACCACCTGCTGGGCGCGGTCTCGGTCGACGACGTGCTCGACCATCTGCTGCCGGAGGATTGGCGCGAGCAGGACGAGGACAGCAATGCCACCGCCGCGGCCGCCGCCGCCACGGGAACGGGAGAACGCCCATGAACGAGCGCGCCGACAAGCCGATCGCACGCCAGCGCCTCGAGACCCCGGTCGAATCGCGGTTCCGGTTCGAACTCGACGCCGAGGCCATGGCCCGCACGAGCGAGCGCATCGCCCGATTCCTCGGCACCGGGCGCTATCTCGTCCTGCAGTCCGTGGTGGTGATCGTCTGGATCATCGTCAACGTCTTCGTCGCGGCGCTGCGCTGGGATCCGTATCCGTTCATCCTGCTGAATCTGGCCTTCTCCACCCAGGCCGCCTACGCCGCGCCGCTGATCCTGCTCGCGCAGAACCGGCAGGACAACCGGGACCGGGTGTCGCTGGAGGAGGACCGCTCGCGCGCCGCGCAGACCAAGGCGGACACCGAATTCCTCGCCCGCGAACTGGCCTCGCTGCGGATCGCCGTCGGCGAGGTCGCCACCCGCGACTATCTGCGCCGCGAACTCGAGGACATCAAGGACACGCTGGCGCGTCTCGAGGCGGGCGCGCCGAGCGCCGGAGAAGAATCTGTGGCGGCGGCCAAATCGAAGAAGAGTACCGATAGAAAGCGGGGGCGGGTACCGATTTCTCCACAGATCGAAGGCAACTGACCGTAAATATCGACAACAACAAGCTGACCGCCGGGTAACCTGGATCACGTTGTCCGGAGCGACCGGCCCGGACGGGGTGTCGACCCGGTCGCTCACCGACTACGAAGGGGTTTGGTGTGCCGATGCGAATGTCTGGTCCGATAACCGTATCGGCGCTGGTGGTAGCGGGTTTGATGGCTTCGGGTTCGACGGCCGTGCAGCCGGTCGCCAAGCCCGCCGCGCCCAAGGCCCCCGAGGCGCAGCTGGCCGCCGCGACCGGTCCCGCCGACGCCGCCGATACCGCGACCGCCCAGGCCGTCGGCCTCGTTCCGGCCGCTCCCGAACCGCCTCGCAAACTCCGGGCAATGATCCCGCCGAGCGACGGCCTGCCCCCGTTCGCGGGGACCGTGCCGTTGCAGAACATCTCGCTGCCCGGCGGCGGGGTGCTCGGCATCCCGGAGGTCGTGCTCGCGGCCTACCGCAACGCCGAGCTCGCCCTGCAATCCTCGATGCCCAACTGCGGGGTGAGCTGGCACCTGCTCGCGGGCATCGGCAAGATCGAGTCCAACCACGCGGGTTTCGGACGCACGGACGCCAACGGCACCACGGTCGGGCCGATCTACGGTCCGGCCCTGGACGGCACACTGCCCGGCAACGAGGTCATCAAGGCCGCCGACGGCGGTTTCGTGCGCGCGGTCGGCCCGATGCAGTTCCTGCCCGGCACCTGGGCGCACTACGCCTCCGACGGCAACGGCGACGGGATCTCCGACCCCAACAACGTCTTCGACGCGGCGCTCGGCGCGGGCAAGTACCTGTGCTCGGGCGGACTGGATCTGCGCGATCCGCAGCAGGAGCTGCGAGCGGTGTTGCGCTACAACAACTCCGTGGCCTACGCCGCGCAGGTGCTGAGCTGGTCCAACGCCTACAAGAACGGCGGCGCCCCGACCCAGGTGCAGATCTCCCCCGATCTGATCCCGCCGGGGGCGATGCCCGAGGGCGCGGGTTCGACCATGCTGGCGGTCAATACGACCTATCCGAGCCCGAACTCGACCACGACCACCACCGAACCGCCCAGCTCCGCGGCGACCACCACCACGCCCCAGCAGCCCACCCAGGTCATGATCAACATCCCCGGGCTGCCGCCGATCCCGTGCGGCATCTTCTGCCCGCCGCCCCCGCCGAAACCGTGTGACCCGGCGGCGAATCCGGCGCCGATGCCCAAACCGGGCGAACCGGCGAAACCGGCCGATACGCAACGCTGGTCGGCGAACGACCAGGCGCAGGTGGGCCAGGACCCGAACAAGCCGCTGGATCCCAATGCGGCGCCGCGGAATTCGGACGCCCAGCGCCAGGCCCAGTGCGCGGCCCCGCAGCAGCAGCCCGCCCCGGGCCAGCCCGCCGCACCCGCCGCGCCGGGACAGCCGCCCGCGCCGCAGGGTCCGGCGCTCGAGGAGGAGCAGCCCCAAGCTCCCACCAAGACACCGGAACCCGGCCCGGCCGCGCCGCCCGAGCAGGCGCCCGCCGAGGCGCCCGCGCCCCCGCCGCCCGCGATCACCCTGCCGTTCGGCATCGTGGTGCCGCTCCCCGCCCCGCCTGCGTGAGATAAACCGGAAACCCGGTCACGAAGAAGTAACGAAAAGATCTCGGATGCGGTAACCTCATCTCGTTGTGTCACGAAAGGCTCACAGCGAGCATTGGAGGGCCACCGCACAGTGGGACGTCATCGCAAGCCGCCGACCGTCACCGTCCGGCGCGGATCAGTCATCGCTCTGACCGGGCTGGTGCCCGCGGGAGTCGTCGCCGTCAGCGCGGCCTCGGCATCGGATGTGGAGACCGCGGAGCACGCGGCAGTGGCCGCGCCGCAACAGCTTTCGGAGGGCGCGAGCGCCGAGGTCGCCCCGCGGGCCGCGGTGGTCGCCGACGAGTTGTTGCACGCCGCCAAGCATCCCGGGCCCCCGATCGTGAAAACCGTTGCCCAGAGCGGGGATCGGGTCGCGGCGGATCTGCCCGCCGGTCCGCTCGGCATGCCCGGCATCGCGCACGCGGCCTATCTGAACGCCGAACGCGTACTGGCCCAGGAGAATCCGGACTGCCACATGCCGTGGTCGGTGCTCGCCGGGATCGGCCGGATCGAATCGCATCACGCCAACGGCAAGGCCGACGCCAAGGGCAATCCGATCGACCCGATCTACGGCCCGGTGCTCGACGGCAGCCTCGCGGGCAACCAGATGGTCCGCGCCACCGACGGCGAGCTCGACGGCGGTATGCGCGGCTTCACCCGCGCGGTGGGTCCGATGCAGTTCCTGCCCGAGACCTACCGCAAGTTCGCGGCGGACGGCGACGGCGACGGCATCTCCGACCCGCAGAACCTGTTCGACGCGGCCCTGACCGCGGGCAAGTACCTGTGCTCCGGCGGGCTGGACATGAACGATCTGTCCCAGCAGTCCAAGGCGATCATGCGCTACAACAACTCGATGGCCTACGTGGCGAACGTGATGGCCTGGGAGGTGGCGTACCGCACCGGCGTCGCCCCGCAGGCCAGCCAGCTGCCCCGGATCTGAGTCCGACGTTCCCGGGCCCTGGACGTGCTTACGCAAGCTGCCCCTCGGGGGCCCGGACGGCCGCCGCTAAGCTGGGCGTCATGCCAGTGGTAACGGAATCGGATGTGCGGGCTGCTCTCGCGAAGGTGGACGACCCGGAGATCCGTAAACCGATCACCGAACTGGGCATGGTGAAGAGCGTCGCCATCGACGCCGACAGCGGTGTCCATGTCGAGATCTACCTGACAACGGCGGCCTGCCCGCTGCGCACCAAGCTCACCGAGATGGTGCGCAAGGCGGTCGCCGACGTCCCCGGCGCGGGCGCGGTGACCGTCGACCTCGACGTCATGAACGACGAGCAGCGCACCGAGTTGCGCAAGAAGCTGCGCGGCGATTCGCCCGAGCCGGTCATCCCGTTCGCCCAGCCCGGCTCGCTGACCCGGGTGTACGCCATCGCCTCGGGTAAGGGCGGCGTCGGAAAGTCCAGTGTCACAGTCAATCTCGCGGCCGCGATGGCCGCGCGCGGACTGTCGGTGGGCGTGCTCGACGCGGACATCTACGGTCACTCGGTGCCGCGCATGCTCGGCACCGACGCCCGGCCCACCCAGGTCGAGCGGATGATCATGCCGCCGATCGCGCACGACGTGAAGGTCATCTCGATCTCCATGTTCACCCAGGGCAACACGCCCGTCGTGTGGCGCGGCCCGATGCTGCACCGCGCGCTGCAACAGTTCCTCGCCGACGTGTTCTGGGGCGACCTGGACATCCTGCTGCTCGACCTCCCGCCCGGCACCGGCGACGTCGCCATCTCCATCGCACAGCTCATCCCCAACGCGGAGATCCTGGTCGTCACCACCCCCCAGCCCGCCGCCGCCGAGGTCGCCGAGCGCGCCGGCGCCATCGCCCTCCAGACCCGCCAGCGCATCGCGGGCGTCGTGGAGAACATGTCCTGGCTCGACCTCCCCGACGGCACCCGCATGGACCTCTACGGCTCCGGCGGCGGCCAGGCCGTCGCCGACCGCCTCTCCCGCGCGGTAGGCGCCGACGTCCCCCTCCTCGGCCAGATCCCCCTCACCCAGGACCTCCGCAAAGCCGGCGACGAGGGCACCCCTATAGTCCTGTCCAACCCCACCGACCCCGCCGCCGAGTCCCTCCTCGCCATCTCCGAAAAACTGGCCGTCCGCCGCCGCGGCCTGGCCGGCATGTCCCTGAGCATCGACACCACCCGCCACCTGTAGGCGTTCCGGCGTCCGCCACGGCAGTCGGGCGGATGCGATGATGGCACCAGAACGCACACCAGTGGCTCGCGCACGGAGGCGATGATGACGGTGGACATTGAGATGCCCCGCAGGCGGTCGATCACCGTGGAAGAATTCGACGCTCTGCCGGTCGACACCGCCCATCGTTACGAGATCGAGAATGGATTCTTGCTCGTGAACGCTCGCCCCGCACCCCTGCACAGCCGTGCCGTCACCCGACTGGTCGCCCAGCTCGACAGCCAATTGCCCACGGGCTGGGAGGCATTCGCGGAGTTGGAGGCCGAACTGGCGGGTCGGTCGCCCCGGCGGGTTCCCGATCTCGTGGTCGCCCCCGTGGAAGTCGACGAGCAGACCCGGGTGCGCAGCGAGCAGATCGCCCTCGCCGTCGAGATCGCGACGTCCGGGGAGTCCGCGGTGCGCGACTACGCGGTCAAGGCGGGCGAATACGCGGCCAACAAGATCGCCCACTACTGGGTGATCGACATCCTGGATCCGGAGTCCGTCGGGCTGACGATTTACACCCTCGACACCACCGGCGAGTACCACATCACCCCGCGCGCGACGGGCATCGTCACCGTGGAGTCGCCGTTCCCGCTGACCGTCGACCTGGGGGCGCTGACCGAACGCCGATGAGGCCGCGTCACAAGATGTTCCAGCGCAGGGCGATGTCCTCGCGGAGGCCCTGGACTCGGCGGAGGACCTCTTGGGCGGTGGGGGTGCCGGGGGTGGATTTGTAGGCGTTGGTGGTGATCATGCGGAGTTCGCGGAGGTCGCGGAGCCAGGGGTAGCCGGGCCAGGTGCGGATGTCGAAACCGTAGGCGTCGCAGAAGGTTTCGTATTCGGTGGGGGGATGGGCGAAGCGGCGGCAGTGGACCTCGAGGGTGACCAGGTCCCATTCGGGGCGGCCGACGGCGACGCTCTCCCAGTCGCAGAGGACGCCGCGGCGGGAGACGGGGTCCCACAACGTGTTTCGATGGTGGGCGTCGCCGTGGATGAGGGCGGGGCGCAGGGGGAAGTCGACGGCGGGGGCCGCGGCGGCCAGGCGGAGGCGTTCGTCGTGCAGGAGGCGGCGGTCGAAGGGCGAGAGGATGGTGCTCGCCTCGATGGAGCGGGCGATATGGGCGAAGGCTTCGTCGAGATGACGGTCCGGCAGCCATTGGGCGGGGCGGGTGCGCAGGCCGTGCAGGGCGGCCAGCGGGGCGGCGAGATCGACGGCCGCGATCGGGCGGTGCTGGGGCAGGTAGTCCCAGAAGGTCACCGTGCAGCCGCCGATCCGCAGCGGTTGCGCGATGGCCGTCGGCGGCACGGTCGGCACGCCCCGCTCCCGCAGCCAGCGCACCAGGGCCACCACGTCCACCGGCGGCCGCACCCCGAACGGCCGATCGATCTTCACCACCACCGGCGCGCTCACCAACCGGTACACGGCGTTGGTGTGATGCCGCAGCAGCTGCGCCCCGGTGGCGTCGAAACCGCCTGCGCCGCAAGCCCGTTGCAGAATCCACCGGGTCCGGCGGGGCGTGAAGGGTAAGCCGGGCGCTCCCGTCGTCATCGGCTCCGACATGGCGATCACCGCAGTTCGCTCGCTCCGGCGGCGACCAGGTGCCGCAGTTCCTCCACCGTCCTACGGCCGCGCGCGGCCTCCGGTATCGCGTCGACCACCGCGGCCGCCCGCGAGACCACGATCGTGGTCCGATGCTCGCCCGGCAGCGTGGTGAGCACCCGCGCCGCCTGTTCGCACGCCTCGTCCACCGCACCCTCGAGCGCGTAACCGATCGCGATGTCCAGCTCGATGAGCGCCGGATCCACGACCACGCCGGGGCTGTCCCGATACAACCGCAACGCCTGTTCCTGCACCCGCCGCGCCTCGGCCACCCGGCCGAGATTGGTCAGCGTGCCGGAAAGGTAGAGCAGCAGACGTTTCTCACCGAAGCGGAATGCCTCGTCGGAGGACATCTCCCCCAACGCCGCGGTGTGCGCGCGGGCCCGCCGCATCGCCGACTCCGCCCCGTCCGCGTCCCCCAGCCGGGCCAGCGCCCGCGCCTCCGCCGCGGCCGCCAATGCCGTTGCGTCGTCGGCGGTTTCGGGCAGCTGGGCCTGGGCCGCGCGCGCCAGCATCACGGCGTGTTCGGGACTGCCGTAGTAGTACGGCAACATCGCGTGCTGCGCCCGCACCCGCGCCCGCAGCCGCAGGTTGCCGGTGTCGTCGGCGGCCATCCGCGCGGTGCCGTACCAGAAGTTGGCGCGCTCGATCTGACCGAGTTTCATCAGCGCGTCGGCGATCAGCAATCCCAACACGGCGGTGACCTCCGACAGCCGCGACTGGATGGCGGCGGGCTGGCGCTGCGTCGAGATCGACTGCACCTCCAGCACATCCGGCAACACCGTGGCCAACACCTGCGAGGGCGGGGTGCTCGTGTAGGTGAGCACCCGGCCCGCGGCGCGCTCCTCCATGAGCTCGACCATCGAGGGGGCGATCGTGCACGCCGCCAGCGTCCGATCCACCAGCGTGCGGGCGTCGTCGAGCCGGGCCAGCAGCGCCGCGTCGTTGCCCGCGGCGGTCGCGCCCGCCGCGGCGGAAACGGTTCGGCGCGTGGGCAACCGGCGCGAGCCGAGGGCCTGCTCGCCCTCGGCCAGAATCTGCTCGAACCGCTCGCGCACCTCCGGACTGACCTGAACCAGCAGCGTGTCCAGCAGTTCCTGGGTGAGCGGGCGCGGCGTGACCGCGCTCAGCCCGGATCGCCAATTGGCCACCGTCGTCATCTCGATGCCCAGGTGAGCCGCGAACTCGCGCACCGACTTTCGCATCGCTTCCTGCAACGCGACCGCCTCGAACCCCGTCCAGGGTCGACCCAACACCATTGTTACGTCCTTGTTTCCCGTGTCCGTGCCAACAGTAGGCCAACAGCAACACCAACGGTGTGCGATTTCATATCGGTCGGAACACGGCGAAAGTACTAAGTGCATCCGGCGTCGAGGCGACACATCCTTCGCAGCCGTGACAACCAGCACCGAGCCGGCGATCCCAAGGTTCGGTGGCGGCGCCGGATGCTCCGTTCTCCTGTTGGAGGTATCGCCGTGAACACACCCACCCCCGGTGTTCGAGATCTGTGGCTGGCAGCCAGCCGCGACTGCGCACACGAACCGCTCGACCTCACCTACGACCGCGCGCGCTTCATCCTCGCGGTGCACGCGGGGCACGGCGGCGGCTGTCGTCAGTACCTAGCGGCGGCGGCGTACTGCTTCCGGCGCACCGGCGAACACTGAGCGACACCTCCGCAACGAACGAGCAGACTCCCGAGCCCGGCGCGCCGAATTCTCGAACTCGCGGCACGCTTTCCGCCGTGCCCGCCGGGTCGGGCGATGGGGGTCCGATCCGGCGGGCACGGTCGGCGCGACGCCGGTCCGTACCTGTCGGGCGCTGCCCCTATCCTCGTGCCTATGCTCACGCTGCTGCTGTACGTGCTCATCGTCGGCCTGGTCGCCGCGCTGCTGTTCGTGGTCGCGAGCGCGGTGTTCGGCCGCGGCGAGGAGCTGGGCCCGCTGCCGGAGGGCACCACGGCCACGGTCCTCCCGGCCGACGGCATCACCGGCGCCGATGTGCGGGCCCTGCGCTTCCAGCAGGTCCTGCGCGGGTACAAGGCGGGCGAGGTGGATTGGGCCCTCGCCCGGCTCGCCGCCCGCATCGATGAACTCGAGGCCCAGCTCACCCAGGTCCGCGGCCTGCCCGCCGAACCCCCGCCGATCCCCCAGGTGCAGCCGCCCGCGCAACTGGTCGAGGACACCCGCGCCGAGTCCCGGGACGCCCGATGACCGGCGACGATCGGATCCGCTGCGCCTGGGCGGAGTCCTCGCAGCTGTACCGCGACTACCACGACGAGGAGTGGGGCCGCGAACTGCACGGCGACGACGCGCTGTTCGAGCGGATGTGCCTGGAGGCGTTCCAGTCGGGGCTGTCCTGGATCACCATCCTGCGCAAGCGGCCCGCCTTCCGCGCGGCGTTCGACGGGTTCGTCATCGAGCGGGTGGCCGCCTTCACCGACGCGGACGCCGAGCGGTTGCTGAACGATCCCGGCATCGTCCGCAATCGCGCCAAGATCGAATCCTGTATCGGCAACGCCCGGGTCGCCGCCGAGCTCGACATCGGCCTCGACGAGCTGCTGTGGTCGTTCGCCCCGCCGCCGCGCCCGCGCCCGCGCACGACCGGAGACGTGCCCGCGGTGACGCCCGAATCCGTTGCCCTGGCAAAGGAACTGAAACGCCGAGGCTTCCGTTTCGTCGGTCCCACCACGGCCTACGCTCTGATGCAGGCGACCGGTATGGTCGACGATCATCTGGCCGATTGCTGGGTCTCCCCGCGCGGGTGAACACGCGCCACGGCGGTCGGTTTTCGAACTCAGGTACCCGCCCACTTCCGTGATGAGGAAGAATGGGCGGGGTGCAGCCCTCCGGGCGCGGTTTCCGCGTGCGGGGCGGCTGCCGGTTGGTGACAACACGAGTTCCAAGAAAGTGCGCAGCAGACCGCGCGGATCTGGAGGGAGCAGAGGATGGCGGCCATGAAGCCCCGCACCGGGGACGGTCCCCTCGAGGCAACCAAGGAAGGGCGTGGAATCGTCATGCGGGTTCCACTCGAGGGTGGCGGGCGTCTGGTCGTGGAGCTCACGCCGGAAGAGGCCGCGGCCCTCGGCAAAGAGCTCACCGAAGTCACCAGCTAGTCGCTCGTCGTCATCGATGCCGGTGAATTCCGGCGCCGAGCCGCTCACCGCGGTCGCGCGGTTGCTCGCCTGTCCCGAATGCCGGGACGACATGGCCGTGCGCGACCGTTCGCTTGCCTGCGCGCGGGGCCACAGTTTCGACCTCGCCCGACAGGGCTATGTCAGCCTGCTGACCGGTGCGTCGACCAAGATGAGCGGCGACACCGCGGCGATGCTGGACGCGCGGGCCGCCTTTCAGGGTTCGGGTCGTTTCGCCCCGATCGCCGACGCACTGGTCACGGCCGCCACCGCGGCGGCGCCCCCGCGCACCCTGCTGGAAATCGGCTCCGGCACCGGCTACTACCTCGCGGCGGTGCTCGACGCCGCCCCCGGCGCGCACGGCATCGCCCTGGACGTCGCCAAACCCGCGGCTCGTCGCGCCGCTCGCGCGCACCCTCGCGCCGCCTCGATCCTCGCCGACGCCTGGCGACCCCTCCCCCTCCGCGACGCGACGATGACCCACGTCCTGTCGGTCTTCGCCCCCCGCAATCCCGAGGAGGTCGCCCGCGTCCTCGCCCCCGAGGGCCGCTTCGTCGTGGTCACGCCCACCCCGAACCATCTGGCCGAACTCATCGAGCCGCTGCGGATGGTGCGGGTCGACGAGGCCAAGGACGACCGGCTCGCCGAATCCCTGTCCGCTCGTTTCGAGCTGGTCGACCGGGCGCGGGTGGAGTATCCGATGCCGCTGGGGCACAACGATATTCGCGATGTGGCGGGGATGGGTCCCTCGGCGCACCACGAGGCGGCGGAACGGGACGAGCGGATCGCCGGGCTACCGGAGATCGTTCGGGTGACGGCCTCGGTGACGGTATCGACGTACCGGCCGCGGTGAGTCAGCCCTTACGCACACTCTCGTACAGCGCGACGGTTTGGCGAGCCACCTGCGACCAGTCGAATTCGGCCATGGCCCGATCCCGGCCCGCGACGCCCAGGGCATGGGCGAGGTCGGCGTCCCCGGCGATCGCGTTGACCGCCTCGGCGAGGGCGTGCTCGTAGTCGGCGGGACGTTCGCCGTCGTAGTGCACCAGCCGTCCGGTGACCCCGTCGGCCACCACCTCGGGAATTCCGCCGACATCGGAGGCGACCACGGCCGTACCGCAGGCCATCGCCTCCAGATTGACGATGCCCAGCGGTTCGTAGACCGACGGACAGACGAAAACCGTTGCGGCGGAGAGTATCTGGCGTACCTGCTCGGTGGGGAGCATCTCCCGGACCCAGAACACGCCGCCGCGGCTGCGGGCCAGCTCGGCGACGGCGGCGGAGACCTCGGCCTCGAGCTCGGGGGTGTCGGGGGCGCCCGCGCACAGGACCAGTTGCAGGTCCGGATCGAAGTCACGGGCCGCGCGGACCAGGTGGGCGACGCCCTTCTGCCGGGTGATCCGCCCGACGAACGCGATGATCGGCAGATCGCGCCGGACCCCGAGTTCGGCGAGCACGTCGCGGGCCTCGGGCGCGGGATCGCCGGGATGCCAGGCGAGGGCGTCGATGCCGTTGTGCACCACGTGCACTCGCGCGGGATCGATGGTCGGGTAGGCGTCGAGCACGTCGTGGCGCATGCCCTCGCTCACCGCGACGACCGCGTCGGCGTACTCCATGGCGTTGCGCTCCGACCACGACGAGAGTCGATAGCCGCCGCCGAGCTGCTCGGCCTTCCACGGGCGGCGCGGTTCGAGCGAATGCGCGGTCAGCACGTGCGGCACCCCGTACAGCGTGCCCGCCACATGTCCCGCGAAGCCGGTGTACCAGGTGTGCGAGTGCACCACGTCGATCTCGCCCACCGCGTCGGCCATCCGCAACTGCGCCGACATCATCTGCACGGCCGAATTCGCCGCGTACAGATTCGGATCCGGTTGGTGCACCACGGCGTCCGCGCGGGCCACCCCCATGCAGTGCACGGTCACCTCGCAGATCTCCCGCAACCGCGGGACCAGCTGGGTGACGTGCACCCCGGCGCCGCCGTACACCTCGGGCGGCCATTCCCGGGTCAGCATCGCCACCCGCAATCGCTCGGGCTCGTGACCGCCATCCGCGCCGAAACTCACCGCTCCAAACTAACGGCTCCGGAGCGAGCTTGCCCACTCGCGCCGGTCGGTCCGGCCCGCAACCCAGCGGACGCGCCCGGGAACCCTGTAGGTTGGATTTGTGAGGAGCCAGCCGCACGTACTCGGGATCGTGCTCGCCGGCGGTGAGGGCAAGCGCCTCTTCCCGCTCACCAAGGACCGCGC
Source organism: Nocardia sp. NPDC003482 (assembly GCF_053588115.1). NCBI lineage: Bacteria > Bacillati > Actinomycetota > Actinomycetes > Mycobacteriales > Nocardiaceae > Nocardia > Nocardia sp. NPDC003482. The sequence continues at coordinate 130,172 of NZ_JBSFPI010000012.1, read as the reverse complement.
CAAACCCGCGGTCCCGTTCGGGGGCGCGTACCGGCTCATCGATTTCGTCCTGTCCAACCTCGTCAACGCCGGATATCTGCGATTGTGCGTACTCACGCAATACAAGTCGCACTCGCTGGACCGGCACATCTCCCAGACCTGGCGGCTGTCGGGATTCACCGGGGAGTACATCACCCCGGTCCCGGCCCAGCAGCGGCTCGGCCCGCGCTGGTACACCGGCAGCGCCGACGCGATCCTGCAATCGCTGAACCTCATCTACGACGAGGATCCCGATTACATCGTCGTGTTCGGCGCCGACCACGTGTACCGCATGGATCCCGAGCAGATGGTGCAGCACCACATCGACTCCGGCGCCGGGGTGACGGTGGCCGGGATTCGGGTGCCGCGCGCGGAGGCCAGCGCGTTCGGCTGCATCGACTCCGACGAATCCGGCCGCATCACGGGCTTTCTGGAGAAGCCCGCGCATCCGCCGGGCACGCCCGACGATCCGAATATGACCTTCGCCTCGATGGGCAACTACGTCTTCAGCACCAAGGTGCTCGTCGACACCATCCGCGCCGACGCCGACAACTCCGACTCCGATCACGACATGGGCGGCGACATCATCCCGGCCCTCGTCGCGCAGGGCGAGGCGAGCGTGTACGACTTCGCGCGCAACGACGTGCCCGGCTCCACCGACCGCGACCGCGGTTACTGGCGCGATGTCGGGACGATCGACGCCTTCTACGACGCGCACATGGATCTGGTATCGGTGCACCCCATCTTCAATCTGTACAACCGGCACTGGCCGATTCGCGGGGCCGCGGAGAACCTGCCGCCCGCGAAGTTCGCCCAGGGCGGCCTGGCGCAGGAGTCGATCGTCGGCGCGGGCAGCATCCTGTCGGCGGCGACGGTCCGCAATTCGGTGCTGAGCTCCAATGTGTTCGTCGAGGACGGCGCGACCGTGGAGGGCAGCGTGCTCATGCCGGGCGTGCGGATCGGCCGGGGCGCGGTGGTGCGGCGCGCGATCCTGGACAAGAACGTCATGGTCGGCGAGGGCGAGATCATCGGCGTCGATCTCGCGCGGGACCGGGAACGGTTCGCGGTCAGCAACGGCGGCGTGGTGACCGTCGGCAAGGGCGTGTGGGTCTGAGACCCACCCGGCCTACCCCCAGCCGGACCCCGGCGGGGGCGGCTCCTGGGTGACCGTGCAGAACGGGTAGCACGACCCTTTGGGCACCGGCGCGGGTTCGTGAAACACGTTGTTGGTCACCAACAACAGCACCAGCAGCGCGACGAACACCGCGAGCCCCAACGCCACCGCCGCCAGCACCAGCCATCCCCGCGGCGCCAACGCCTCGATGATGATCCCGCGTTGGAAGACCATCCCATCTCCTCACCCGCTACCCAAACCCCTTTGCGCTCAATGATAACCACCCGGGGGTACGACGCGGCGGCCCCGAGATCGAGGGGCCGCGATGGCGGGCGGGGAACAGCGGGCCCCAGATGGGCGGGGCCACAAGGACACCCGCGCCGGGCTCCGGGCCAGCGGGCTCGAGATCAAGGGTGCGGTGCGGGGTGGGGAAACAGCGGCCCCGGATCAGCGGAGCTGCAAGGACACCCGCCTTGGGCCCCGAGATCAAGGGCTGCGGTGCGGGGTGGGGAAACAGCGGCCCCAGATCGGCGGGGCTGCAAGGACACCCGCCTTGGGCTCCGGGCCAGCGGGCTCGGGACCGAGGGGCTGCAACGCGGGGCTCGGGATCAGTGGGGTTGCGCGGGCGCGAGACTGCCTCCCGTGCAGAACGGTTCGCAGGTTCCCGGGGTGGTCGTCGGGACGGTGGTCGGGCTCGGGTCGAAATGCGCGTTGCTCACCAGGACCATGACAACGATGGCCGCGGCGAGCACTCCCAACAGCACCACGATGGCGGGCCACAGCCAGCCGCGCGGCATGTGCTCGCCGAAGAATATTCCGACCTCACCGTATTCGTCAGCGGCCATCGCTCGTCCCTCCGCATCGCAGCCGTCGGACACCCGGATGCTCGTCGGGCCCGTGCTCGACTCGCTGCCGACCGGATACCCACCCGCGCGGGGGAAAACCTCGGCCGCCCGCCCCAGTATCCCGGAGCGGGCGGCATTCGGCGAGGGCTACTGCCGCAGATCCCGGCGCCGGAACCCGATGAGCCCCACCGCCGTCAGCACGATCCCCGCCCCGATCATGATCACCACGGGCGCCGCCCGGAACGCCTCGGCGGGCAGCTTCGGCAGGTGACTGTACGGAGCCAGATCCAGAACCCATTGCGGCACACCGGAAACCGCGCCGAGCAGATACACCGCGAGGGCGGCCACGAACACTCCCCAGGCCACCGGGGCCCACCGCGGCACCAGCCCGAACAGCACGATCGCCACCCCGGCGAACAGCCACACCGCGGGCAATTGCACCAGCGCCGCGCCCAGCACCCGCGGCAGTTTGCCGCCGATGTCGTCCGCGGCGACGCCGTAGACCAGACCGCCCACCACACCGGCCACCAGCAACATCACCACCGGCCCCAGCACCGCGAAGACCAGATGGGAAGCGGCCCAACGCATCCGGCCGATCGAGCCGGTGAGCACGGTTTCGGCGTGCTGCGTGCTCTCCTCGGAGTGCAACCGCAGGGCGGCCGAGATCGCGTACGCGGACGCCGCCACCCCGATGAGCGTGTACGCCATATTGACGAAGCCGTCCTCGACGACCTGCGCCCCGCCGAGCCGCGCGATGATGTCGGCGACGGCCTTGCTGTCCCCGAGCTCGTCGCCCAGATCGTGGATGACACTGCCGAACACCAAGGCGTACAACGCGATTCCGATCGTCCACGCCAGCAGGGTGCCGCGCTGCAAGCGCCACGCCAACCCGAACGGCCCGGTCAGCGCGGGCCCCGCGGCCGGTGCGCCGAGCCGTTCGGCGATCATGCCCGCGCCCAGATCCCGCCGGTTCAGCAGCGTGTACGCCACCGCGACGAGCACGACCGCGGTGACCGCGTGCAGCAACAGGACCCCGAAGTGGTTGCCCGCGAATGGCCGAACCTGCAACGACCACCCCTGCGGGGAGAGCCAGGTGAGCACGCTGGTCGACCCCCCGGCGGAGCGGACGTCGCCGAGCGCGCGCAGCCCGTAGCACGCCGCGAGCACCGCGAAGGCGATGCCGCGCGCGGTGCGGGCGCTCGCGCTCAGCTGCGCGGCCACCGCGGCGACGGCCGCGAACACGATGCCCGACGCGGCCTCGGCGAGTCCGAAGGCCAGCGCGTCCACGCCCGGTTCCCCGGCGCCCGCGATGCTGGCGGCGCCGATCAATCCGGTGACGAGCGCGCCGCCACAGGCGACGATCAGCGCCGCCGTCAGATTCGCGAAGCGGCCCAACCGGGTCGAGGCCAGCAGTTCCTCCCGCCCGGTCTCCTCCTCGGCGCGGGTGTGCCGGATGACGACCAGGATCGTGGCGACCCCGATCAGCGTGTGGAACATGCCCGCCTTCCACAACCCGGCCGCCGCCCCCGAGGTGGTGTTGTAGATGGGCCCGTACATGGCCAGCATCGCGGGATTGGACAGAATGGAGTGCGCGAAGTTCTGCACCTGCTCCGGCGTCGAGTACACCTTCTCGGTGCTGTCGATGTACACGCTGCCCAACGGCGCGGACAGCAACAACACCCACAGCGGCAACACGATCCGGTCGCGGCGCAGATACAACCGCAGCAACCTCAGCGTGCCGGTGAAATCCCCACCGCCCCGGGCGAATTCGGCGGGACGGGGACGGGCGACGGTGGCCGTGGTCATTTCGACGCCTCCGCCAATTCGCGTCCGTTGATCGAATAGTGCCGCAGGAACAGCTCTTCCAGCGTCGGCGGCTGGCTGATCAGGCTGCGCACCCCGACGTCGCCGAGCACCCGGATCAGCTCGCCCAGATGCTCACCGTCGACCTGGCAGTGCAGGGTGTGATCGTCGATGCTGATGTCCTCGACACCCGGGATCCGGCCGAGATCGCCCGGGTCACCGAGCAATTCGGCCTTGATCGAGGTCCGCGACAGATGCCGCATCTCGGCCAGCGTGCCGCTCTCCACGGTCCGGCCGTCGCGGATGATCGTGACCCGATCGCACAGCGCCTCCACCTCGGAGAGGATGTGGCTGGACAGCAACACCGTCACGCCCCGCTCGGCCGCCTCCCGGGCGCAGTCGCGAAACTGCTGTTCCATCAACGGATCCAGGCCCGAGGTGGGCTCGTCGAGCAGCAGCAGCCGCGCGTCGGAGGAGAACGCCGAGACCAGCGCGACCTTCTGCCGATTGCCCTTGGAGTAGGTGCGGGCCTTCTTGCGCGGATCGAGTTCGAAGCGTTCGATCAGCTCCGCGCGCCGGTCGGCGTCCAGGCCGCCGCGCATGCGGGCCAGCAGGTCGATGGTCTCCCCGCCCGACAGCGACGGCCACAACGTGACATCGCCTGGGACGTAAGCGATCTCGTGATGCAGCGCGACCGCGTCGGCCCAGGGATCGCGGCCGAGCACGCGGGCGTCACCGGAGGTCTTGGCGAGGATGCCCAGCAGGATCCGGATGGTGGTCGATTTCCCGGCGCCGTTCGGGCCGAGGAAGCCGTGCACCTCCCCCTCGACGACCTCGAGGTCGAGGCCGTCGAGGGCGTGCACCCGTCCGAAATGCTTGTGCAGATCTCGGACGCTGATTGCCGATGACATCGAATCTCCTTGTGAGATCTCAGAGTTCGCCGCCACCCCCCAGCAGGGTGTCGTACGTGGTGGAGTCGGCGAACAGGCCATTGGTGAAGATGTCGACCGCCGGCAGCATGACCTGGTCGGCGTAGTCACGCAGCGCCTTGCGGTAGTCGAGCTTGCCGCCGTGGCGTGCGGTGTAGAGCTGGAGGAAGAAGAAGAAACCGCCACCGTTGTGCATCGCCAGGTAACGCGCGGTCGCCTTCAGATCCGGTTGGGGGCGAATGGTTCCCGCTTCCACACCGGCGCGGAGGTAGCCCTCCACGTCCTCGACCATGTGCTCGAACATGGTGACCATCAGGTCGCCCCCGGCTTGGAAGCTGCGCATCAGATAGGCGGTGTAGGGCGCGAAGTCCTCCATGTCCGCCATCGCCTCCAGCAACCCCTTGGTGGTGGGGTGGCGGATGTACTCGGTCTTGACTGCCCGGATGACGTCCCGCACGTGATCGTCGCACGCCTCCCGCAGTCCCTCCTTGGAACCGAAGTGGTGATTGACCAATCCCGGGGACACCCCCGCCGCCGCGGCGATGGCGCGCACCCCCACCCCGAACCCCTGCTCGCCGAAGACGACGACGGCGGCGTCCCGGATGCGGGCGCGGGTGCTCAGATCGTCGGCGGATCCTTCCGGTACGGCTGCTCCTTTAAACACATGTTCAATATACTAAACGCGTGTTCAATCCGCACGCAAGAGCCAATCTACCTGCGTTTCGGTGTCCTCGGACCCGGCTCAGCGAATCTGCCAGCCCTGGAAGGCGGGCATGCCCTCCTCGGCGACGGCCGCGTGCTCGCCGCGCCCGTCGCGGCTTCCGGCGTAGGCCCATTCGCGCAGCGTCGCCACCGCCTCCGGCAGCAGACGCACCTCCGGCGGCCGGTTCAGCACCGGATCGAAGAAGCCGGGCGCGGCGTGCTCGCCGATCTCCGGCCGGGACAGCGTGATCTCGGCCAGCGTCCGCTCCGGACCCAGCAGCGAGGACGACCGCAGCGTGAAGCCCAGCCGGTGCCCGTCCCGGTAGTCGCACAGCGACTGGATCGAAACCGATTGCGGCTGAGCCGAATCCGGCTCCGCGAACACCCACGCGGGCGGACCGCCGAAGAACGAGTAGGCCATCAGACTGCCGTACCGGGCCTGCGCCCAGCTGCGCACCGGCCGCACCACGAACCGCCCGAGCGTGCCGGTGCCGGTGGTGGCCAGCGCCAGATCCCACGGCCGATCCTGCCAATCCAGCACGCGCACAGCCAATCCCAGCGCGTCCGGAATCCCGCCGGGCATCCCCGTGGCCTTCGACATACGCGCCAGCGCGGGCTTGTCGCGCGCCCCGATCAACCGGGCGTAGTCGTCGTCGACCGCGTGCAACCACCCGGTGAGCGGCAACCCCTCCGGATGGAACACACGCGCCCGACGCACCCGCGCCAGGGCCGAAAACGTCTGGGCTACAATACGATCCGGAAGCGGCATGCGATCACCTCGGTTCTGATGGCCGGACAGCGGCCCGGCCGACGCGTCCACCCCTCGCCATACCCAGTCCGGGGCGTCGCCAATCAGCCGGGGTGCCATCGGGCCGCGCCAGGCGCCAAGCAGCCCGTCGCCCACGGGGATCGGCGCCCTGTCGCGCTCACCCCCGCGAGGCGCACAGCAGTCCGTCGCCCACCGGGATCAGCGCCCTGTCGCGCTCACCCCCGCGAGGCGCAGAGCAGTCCGTCGCCCACCGGGATCAGCACGCACGTCAGGTCGGGGTCCTCGGCGATGGCTCGGGTGGCCGCGCGGACGGCCTGGGTCGCCGGGTCGCGCTGGGCCGGGTCGGGGACGCGGCCGCCCAGCAGGGCGTTGTGCAGCACGATCGCGCCGCCCTCGCGCAGGAGGCGGACGCCCTGCGCCACGTACTGGGGATGCTCGAGCGGGGCGGCGTCGATGAACACCAGGTCGTAGGCGCCGTCGGCCAGGCGCGGCAGCACGTCCAGCGCGCGGCCGTTGATCAGGCGGGTGCGCGCGGGCGCGATATCGGCCGCCCGGAAGGCGTCGCGGGCGGCGCGCTGATGCTCGGGTTCGGAGTCGATCGTGGTGAGGGTCCCGTCCTCCCGCATCCCGTCCAGCAGCCACAGTCCACTGATCCCCGCGCCCGTACCCACCTCGACGACCGCCCGCGCGCCCAGGAGCTGGGCATACATACTCAGCAACGCACCCACCGACGGCGGCACCGGCCCGGCGCCCAGCTCGGTGGCCCGCTCCCGCGCCGCGAGGAGGATCTCGTCCTCGACGACCGAATCCTCGACATAGGCGAGGTTGCGCTGCGCGGCCGCAGCAGTGGGTAACTGACTCACGGGTATGAGGCTAACGGCGGAGGCCCGTCGGCGTCGCCAACGACGAGCCCGTTCGTTTTCTCAGGTGTCCCTCAGCCTCCCCATACGACGGCCACATCGGGACCCGACAAAGTAAGGGCTACGCAAAGGCCGGCCGACCGCCGGGCGACGCCGCGGGAACAACCGGCTCCGACGATCGGTTGTCTCGTTTGCACCACGAACTGTCGTGGTATTGCGCCGACCACGGTCCCGAGTAGGAGGTAACCCCATCCACATGGTCGATGCGGCGCGTGAGTTCGCCACCCTGCCCGAGTCCGGCCTGCCGATCGACGGCCCGGCCGACTACGAGCTGCCCACCGCCGAGGACGGCGACCCCGTCCCCGACAACGACAACCTGTCCGGCACCGCGGCCTTCGACGCCACCGGCGACCGGACCATGATGCCCACCTGGGACGAGCTGGTCCGCGAACACGCCGACCGCGTCTACCGGTTGGCCTATCGCCTCACCGGCGATCCCCAGGACGCCGAGGACCTCACGCAGGAGACCTTCATCCGCGTGTTCCGCTCGCTGTCCAACTACCAGCCCGGCACCTTCGAGGGCTGGCTGCATCGCATCACGACCAACCTGTTCCTGGACATGGTCCGGCGGCGCAACCGGATTCGCATGGAGTCGCTGCCCGACGACTACGACCGTCTCCCGTCCGAGGGCCCCGGCCCCGAGCAGGCGTACCACGACTCCCGGCTCGACCCCGATCTGCAATCGGCGCTGGACTCGCTCGCGCCGGAGTTCCGCGCGGCCGTGGTGCTCTGCGATATCGAGGGCCTGTCCTACGAGGAGATCGGCGCCACGCTCGGCGTGAAACTGGGCACCGTGCGCAGTCGGATCCACCGTGGGCGCCAGGCACTGCGCGAGTACCTTGCGCATAATGAGAAGGTCGGGTGACGCGACCCGGCGCAGCTGAAGTTCCGTCGGAAGGGTGTGCACCGTATGAGTGGCGAGGATGCCGCGGCGAACCGACCCCGATTCGCCCCCACCGAGCATCTGGCCAGTGAGGCCATCGCCGCCTACGTGGACGGCGAGCTTCGCATGAACGCCTATCTGCGCGCCGCCGAGCATCTGGCCAAGTGCGCCGAATGCGCGGCCGAGGTCGAGGCCCAGCAGCAGGCCCGCGTCGCGCTGCGCCGCGCCGCGCAGATGCAGATCTCCGCGCCCACGAATCTGCACGACACCCTGAGCCGCATTCCGCTCGCCGACCTGACCGGGCCCGGCGTGGACGAGATGTCGCGCGGCACGAGTTTCCTCGGGCTGCGGGCGGATTCGTTCCACTTCGTCTCCGACAGCAGGCGGTGGACCGGCTGGTGGCGCAAGTAGAGTTCACCCCGTGACCTCCGACTCCACGAACGCCGGATCGACCTCCGAGGATCGCGGCGCGTCGGATTCGGCCGCCGACAGGGGGAACCTGAGGCCGCCGGACGCGCCCGTCCTGGGTCCGCGCCCGGTCTATCGCCCCCACATCGACACCCACACCACCCGGGCGTTCCGTCGCCCCAGTGGGCAGGCCGGATCCTTCGCCCCGCACACCCCCGCCGCCGCGACGCCGCGCCACGACGGTCCCGAACTGGTGAACCGTCCGCCGGACGCGGTGCTGGCCGAGGCGTTCGGGCGGCCCGAGGGCTCCACCGAAGTGCTGCAACGGGATCCGGACGCGACCGACGAGACCACCGCGGCCGCGCCGCCCGCCGATCCGTGGCGCGATCCGGATTCCGGTGCGCGCCTGGGCGATCCCGCGATCCCCACGCCGCGGACCCAAAGCCTGCCGCCCGCAACGAAACTCAGCGCCCGCGAGGTCCTCTTCGGCGGCCGGGTGGCGCCCAAGGCGCTGGCCCTGCTCGGTGTGCTGGCGCTGCTCATCGGTCTGGCCGGCGGTCTCATCGGGCGGCTGACGGCCGAGACCACCGCCGCGCTGACCTCGCGCAAGGTCACCCTCCAGCAGGAGGGTTCGGGCGACAAGCCGCGCACCCAGGTGGCCAAGGTCGCCGACGCGGTCGTGCCCGCGGTGGTGTCGATCCGCGAAACCGTCGGCGACAACGGCGCGCTCGGCTCGGGCGTGGTGATCGACGGCAACGGCTACATAGTCACCAACAACCACGTCATCTCGATGGCCGCGATGGACAAGTCCGGCAAGGCCAAGATCCAGGTGTCGTTCTTCGACGGCAAGAAGGCCCCCGCGCGGCTCGTCGGCCGCGATCCGAAGACCGATCTGGCCGTGCTCAAGGTCGACGTCACCGGTCTGACCGTCGCCCGCCTCGGCAAATCCTCCGATGTGCAGGTCGGCGACGACGTACTCGCCATCGGCTCGCCGCTGGGCCTGACCAAGACCGTCACCTCCGGCATCGTCAGCGCGCTGCATCGCGCGATGGAGGAGCAGCCCGAGGCCGGGGACGACTCCGCGGGCGCGTTCGACGCCGTGCAGACCGACGCCGCGATCAACCACGGCAACTCCGGCGGCGCGCTCGTCGACGACCAGGGCCGGTTGATCGGCATCAACACCGCCATCCGCAGCGAGAGCGGCGGCTCGGTCGGCCTCGGCTTCGCCATCCCGGTCGACCTCGTGCAGCAGGTGAGCCAGACGCTGATCCGCGACGGCTCGGTGCATCACCCCGACATCGGCCTGAGCGCGCGCACCAAGCCGATCGAGAACGACAACCTCAGCGGTGTGCAGGTGGCCGACGTCAAGCCGGGCGGTCCGGCGGCCAAGGCCGGAATCGGTGAGGGCGACATCATCGTTCGCGTCGGCGATCGCGACGTCACCGAGAAGGCGGAGCTGACCGTCGCGGTCATGTCCCATCAGATCGGCGAGACGGTGAACGTTCAGCTGATTCGCGACGGCCGCCGCGTGGACGTTCCGGTGCGCCTCGAATCCGACTGAGACCCGGCGGGCTACCTGGTCCGGCGCGCGTCGGCCCAGGTAGCCTGTCTGTGTGTTCAACATCGGCTGGCCCGAGATGGTGATCCTGGTGGTCGCCGCGTTGGTGATCCTGGGTCCCGAGCGGCTGCCCGGCGCGATCCGCTGGACCGCGCAGAGTCTGCGGCAGGTCCGCGACTACGCCAGCGGCGCGACGACGCAGCTGCGCACCGAACTCGGACCCGAACTCGACGAATTGCGTAAACCGCTCGAGGAACTCAACGAGTTGCGGCGGCCGTTCAACGACTTCCGGGGAATGACGCCGCGGTCGATGGTCACGAAACATCTTCTCGACGGGGATGATTCGTTGTTCACCGGAAAGTTCGACAAACCGACCAGTACTTCTATTGGTTCGGAATATTCCCCACCGCTGGATTACACTCCGCCGGAGACGCCGAAACCGCTGTCGCGCAACGAAAAACCCCCGATCGACTTCGACGCGACATAACGATTTCCGCAGGGTTCGGCGCAAGTTACCGGCCATGCGGGTGATCGGGAGGTGTTTTCGCAGGCCAATAGGGTTGCGGGACAGCGATTAGGGGGTCGGGGGGTAGTCAAGCCGACTGGACACATCCGGCTGTCGAGCGCTCTAGACTGCGCACATGTCAGCCGACGAGGTGGCACGGGTGTTCGCTATCGAGGACAAGGTCGAGCGCCTGAAAGCGGCCACCGAAGGGGTTGCTCAGGCCCAGCAGACCATCAATGAGCTCACGCGTATTCGACGGGCCGTCATTCGCGAATTGCACGCCGAGGGGTGGACCTTCGCCAGAATCGGTGCGGCGGCGGGACTTTCACGCGCGCGCATCCATCAGGTGAGTACTCAGGGTCCGGTGCCGGAGGGGCTGTTCTTCGGCCACGGCCCGTTGACGATTCTCGCCCCCGACGTTCGCAGCACCACCCGCGCGGCTCCCCTCGTCGGCGCTCCCGATCCCGCGGCGCCGCATCGTCTCGTGGAGTTGTTGCGCGAGTTGGGTTTCACGGTCGCCGTCGAGCGCTTCCTCCCCGGCCGCCCCCTCGACCTCGACCGCGAGGGTCTCATCGTCCTCGGCGGCCCCGAACTCTCCCCCAGCCTCCGCTACCTCGTCGCCGCCGACCCCCGCCTCCGCCGCACGGTCGCCCGCGCGGGCCGGGTCCGCCGCGGCATCGAGGACCGAGCCGCCCGCCGCGTCTACCGCCCCGGCGGCACCGAACCCTACGACATCGCCTACCTCGCCCGCCTCCCCCGCCCCGACGCCCGAGGCACCGTCCTAGTCATAGACGGCCTCCACCCACCCGGCTCCCTCGGCGCCATCCGCCTCCTGGCCACCCGCCTGGCCACCCTCCACGAACGAGCCACCACCCACCCCTTCTCCGCAGTAGTAGGCGTCCGCTACGACCGCAACACCGGCGAACCCCTGGAAGCCGACCTCCTAACCCCCATCTACCGCCACGAAAGGTGAACTCCCCCAGGCTTACGAACCCAGCCGCACCCCTTATTCGAATCCGCACCCGTTGCAGGGCTCCACAAAGAGTGCGGATCCAAATAAAGGGTGCGGCTGAGCTGCCTACACCTGGGGGCGTTCAGTTCAGCGGACCACCCCCAGGTACACGAACCCAGCCGCACCCTTTATTCGCAAACGCACCCCTTGCAGGGCTCTACAAGGGGTGCGGATCCGAACAAGGGGTGCGGCTGGGTTGCCTGTTCATGTCGGGGCTCAGTGCTCGCTATGACGTGAACCCCTTGGTGCCTCGCCACGGCGGGACCACTCAATACCCCGTCATGGCGGGACCACTCAGCACCCCGCCTCGACGAGACCACGTTGTACCCCGCCACGACGAGATCACTTTGTACCGCCGCGGCGAGACCACTAAGTACCCCGCCACGAGCGAAGCGAGTGGTGGGGTCAGGCCGCCACTCTCGACGGCCGGAGGGTGTTCATCGGAGGGCGGTCGGCGAGGGAGACCTCTGTGGAGAGGGCCGTGAATTCGTCGCCTATCAACGGGAATTGGGTGAGGGCGGCGCCGGAGTCGCGGATTCCGCTGCGGCGCAGCATGGTTCCGACTATCTGGCGGCTCATGACGCCGAGGTCGGAGAGGGGGCGGTTGCGGTGGGTGCGGACGCCGAGGTTGACCTGGGCGATGGCGGGCAGGCCGAGCAGGTCGTAGGTGTCGAGGAGCAGACCGATCTCGACGCCGTAGCCGGGGGCGAAGGGGACCGCGGTGAGCAGTTCGCGGGTCCCGGCGTATTCACCGCCCAAGGGCTGCAACACCTTCGACAGGTCGGGGCGCAGAGCGGACAGCAGCGGGCGGGCGACCAGCTCCGTGACCCGGCCGCCGCCGTTGTGGTCCACCGACTGCCCCTGCCGCAGCGGGCGCCGGTAGTACGCCTTCACCAGATGCGTGTCCTCGACCGTCAGCAGCGGGCCGAGCAGCTTGGGCACGAACATCGGATCGGGGTCGATCAGATCGGAGTCCACGAAGGCGATGACGTCGCCGCTCGTGGCGGCCAGCGAGCGCCACAGCACCTCGCCCTTACCGGGCACCGGATCCAGTTCGGGCACGGCCTGTTCCCGGGTGACCACCCGGGCCCCGGCCGCGCGCGCCCGTTCGATCGTGGCGTCGGTCGAACCGGAGTCCAGCACGACGAGTTCGTCGACGAGCGTGCCGAGCAGCGGCCGGATGCTCGCCACCACCTCGGCGACGGTGCGTTCCTCGTTCAGCGCGGGCAGCACCACGGAGACCGTGCGCCCGTCCTTGGCGGCGACCAGTTCGTCGACCGTCCATTCGGGGCGGTCCCAGGTACGGGAGAGCGCCCAGTCGGTTGTGTTGTCGAGAATTTCGGGGTTGGTTGTCATACCAGACCTCGCAAGGTTCGTGCGGGGGGCCGGATGCCCTGGATCGCGGCGATCATGTCCACCACGCGCCGGGTCGCGGCGACCTCGTGGACACGGAACACTCGGGCGCCGGCCGCGGCGGACCACGCGGTTGCCGCCAATGTGCCCTCCAATCGCTCGGATAGACCGACACCAAGAGTCTCTCCGATGAAATCTTTATTGCTCAACGCCATCAAGACTGGCCACCCGGTATTTACAAGAACGTCCACAGCCCGCAACAGTTCGAGCCCGTGGTAAGTGTTCTTGCCGAAATCATGGGTCGGATCGATCAGAATCGAATCCTTGGCGACACCCGCCGCGGCGGCCTCCTCGGCGGCTCGCACGACGGTCTCGGTCACCTCGGCCACGACATCGGCGTACCGCACCCGATGCGGCCGGGTCCGCGGGCGCGCCCCGCCGGTGTGACTGCACACGATCCCCACCCCCAGCTCCGCGGCCACCCCCACCAGTTCCGGATCGGCCCCCGCCCACGTGTCGTTGATCAGATTCGCCCCCGCCGCGACCGCCGCCCGAGCCACCCCGGAGCGCCACGTATCGATACTGATCAACAGCTCCGGATACGCCTCCCGAATGGCCGCCACGAACGGCACCACCCGCCGCGCCTCCTCCGCGGCGTCCACCTCCGCCCCCGGCCCGGCCTTCACACCCCCGATGTCGACCAGATCCGCCCCCTCGGCCACGGCCCGCCCCACCGCCGCCATGGCCGCCTCGTCGCTGAACGTGGCCCCCCGGTCGTAGAACGAGTCCGGCGTCCGATTCACGATCGCCATCACCAACGCCCGATCCCCCGCCACCGGCTTCCCGCACAAAGTGGACAACCCCGGCGTCGAACTCATGCCCCCGACTGTACCGACCCCTGTCCCGCCCCTGCCTTCGGCGGGAACATGAGAGAAGGCGAGCCGGGAACATGTGAGAAGGCGAGCCGGAAACATCGGAGACAACGACCCGGGAACATGGAAGACAACGACCCGGGAACACGGAAGACAGCGGCCCCGGAACGTGAGGCAAGCGCGAGAGACCCGAGCAGCAACCCCACAGCGGCCCACCACCCCAACGCAAGGCACCCCAGCCGCACCCTTTATTCGGATCCGCACCCCCTGCATAGCCATACAACGGGTGCGGATCCGAATAAGGGGTGCGGCTGGGTTCGTGGGCCTGGGGGGGCGGTCAGGGCCGGGGGGCTTTGCCGGCGGCTACCTCTTCGGGGTACGTGTCGTAGAAGGGGATGTAGCCGTCGGTGCGGGTGGTGAGGACGTAGAGGTCGGTGTGGTCGTCGGGGGTGTAGGCCTGTTTGCGGAGGTCTACCTTGCGGCTCTTGAAGGTGGAGGTGGTCTCCAGTTCGGGGACGACGCGGATGAAGAGGGGGACGGCGTAGGTGGGGAGGCGGTCGTAGAGGTGGGCGGCGACGGCCTTGCCGTCGAAGTCGGCGCCGGGGCGCAGGGTCACCGCGGCCATCCCGGCCTTGCCGTCGGCGCCGGGGACCTCGACGCCGTAGACGACGGCTCCCTCGATCGAGGCGGCGCCGTCGAAGGCGCCCTCGACCTCCGTCGTCGCCACGTTCTCCCCCTTCCACCGGAACGTGTCGCCCAGCCGATCCACGAACGCGATGTGCCGCCAGTGCTGATCCCGTACCAGATCGCCGGTGTCGAACCAGCAATCCCCGTCGGTGAAGGCGTCCCGGACGAGCTTGGCCTCGCTCGCCTCCCGATCGGTGTAGCCGTCGAAGGGCGAGCTGTCGGTCACCTTCGCCAGCAGCAGCCCGACCCCGCCGGGCCGCACCCGCCGCAGCCGCCCGTCCGGGAAACGCTCGGGTTTGCCTGTGGCATCGTCGAATTCGACCACCGCGTAGGGCAGCGGCCCGAATCCGGCCGTCCGATCCACCCCGAACGCGTTGATGAACGCGATATTCGCCTCGCTCGCCCCGTAGAACTCGACGATCCGCTTGATCCCGAACCGCTCACGGAACTCGTCCCACAGCTCCGGCCGCAACCCGTTGCCCACCGCGAGCCGCACCCGATGCTGCCGCTCCTGCGGCTTCTCCGGCTGATTGATCAGATACCGGCACAGCTCGCCGATGTAGATGAACGCCGTCGCCCGCGAGGCCACCACCTCGTCCCAGAACCGCGACACCGAGAACTTCCGCCCCACCGCCAGCGTCGCGCGCGCCCCGAGCACCGCGCCCAGCGCCACCGTCAGCGCGTTGTTGTGATACAGCGGCAGACAGCAGTACATCGTGTCGTCCCCGCGCAGCCGAATCCCCAGTGCGCCAAGGCCGTTCATGCTCTTGGTCCACCGCAGATGCGTCATCACGCTGGCCTTCGGCATGCCGGTGGTGCCGGAGGTGAAGATCAGGAAGGCGCGTTCGCGGGCTCGAATGTCCTCGCACACAGGCGGATTCGTGGCGTCCGCGCCGCGCGCCAACTCCTCCAGCGCACCGGACCACAGCACGTTCGCGGGTTGCTCGGGCAGCGTGTCGAGCGCCTCGCGGCATTCCTCGCCGATCACGTTCACCACGCTGTCGAGCAACCCGAAACTGTGCGCCAGCACCTGTTCGCGCTGATTGGTGTTCAGCAGGCCGACCGTCGCGCCGAGCTTCACCGCGGCCAGCACCACGAACACCGTCTCCGGCCGATTGGTCATCAACACCCCGACCACATCACCGCGCCCCACCCCGCGTGCGGTCAGCACATCGGCGTACCGGTTGACCTCCGCGTTGGCCGACCCGTAGCTGTAATCGCGCCCCTCGAACCGCAGGAACGGCCGATCCGGCACCCGCTCGGCCGCGCGCTGGAAATACAGCCCCACCGACGACCGATCGTGCCCGCGCACCAACATGCCGAGCGCGCCGCGCAGCATTCCGGGCGCGTCCCACGCCATGCCGGGCAGTCGGCGGGCCAGATCGAACAGGGAGACGTTACGAGCGTCGGCGGTCACGGGTCCCTCCACCAGGATTCGAACTCAGCTCGGCCGGGCGAGCGCCTCGAACGCCGCCGCCAGGTCCGAGGTCACCGTAACCCGGTCCAGCGCGGCCGAACCGATGAACCCGGCACTCTTTATCTCATCGAGCCACGCGAACAGCCCGCGATAGTGATCGTGCGGATCGAGCACCACCAGCGGCTTGTCGTGCTGGCCGAGATAGCCGCCGGTCCACGCCTCGAAGAACTCCTCGAGCGTGCCGACGCCGCCGGGCAGGGTGAGGAAGGCGTCCGCGCGGGCCTCCATGATCCGTTTGCGTTCGCGCATGGTGTCGGTGACGATCAGCTCGTCGGCCGCGACGTCCGCGACCTCGAGATGCACGAGGTTCTTCGGGATCACGCCGATCGTGCGCGCCCCGCCCGCGCGGGCCGCGGTCGCCACCGCGCCCATCATCGACACATTGCCGCCGCCGGACACCAATTGCCAACCGCGCCGGGCGATTTCGGCGCCCACCTCGGTCGCCAGCTCGATGCTCTCGAGGGATTGCGTACTCGCCGAACAGTAGACGCACACCGCGAAGCTCACCACTGATCCTCCGTGCCGATCGCGTCCCGGCCGCGACTCTCCGCCGCCCGCAGCACGATCTCGACGACCTCGTCCACGCTGTCGGTGACGTGCAGCAGCTCCACGTCGCCGGGCGAGATCTTGCCCGAGGCCAGCAGCGTATTCCGTATCCAGTCCACCAGACCGGCCCAGAATTCGCTGCCGAACAGAATGATCGGGAAACGGGTGATCTTGTGGGTCTGCACCAGGGTGAGCGCCTCGAACAGCTCGTCCAGCGTGCCGAATCCGCCGGGCAGGCAGATGAACGACTGGGAGTACTTGACGAACATGGTCTTTCGCGCGAAGAAGTACCGGAAGTTCAGGCCCAGATCGACCCAGTCGTTGAGGCCCTGTTCCATCGGCAGTTCGATGCCCAGCCCGATCGAGTAGCCGCCCGACTCCGACGCGCCCCGGTTGGCCGCCTCCATCACGCCCGGTCCGCCGCCGGTGATCACCGCGAATCCGGAGCGGGCCAGCGCCCCGCCGATCTCGCGGGCCGCCTGATACTCGCGGCTGTCCGGCGCGGTGCGTGCGGAGCCGAAAACCGTGACGGCCCTGGGGATTTCGGCGAGCGCGCCGAAACCCTCCACGAACTCGCTCTGAATCCGTAGTACGCGCCAGGGGTCGGTGTGCACCCAATCGGTGGGGCCGCGACCGTCGAGCAAATGCTGATCGGTGGTCGTAGTGCCCTGTTTGCGGTCCCGGCGCAGCATGATGGGCCCGCGGAATTTCGGCGTGGACTTCGGCGGCGGGGCGACGCCGCGATCGGACTCGGTGGACATGAATCCACGCTACCGATCCGCTACCGCCGCCCGGTCACGGACGCCCGACCATCCGGCGAACAACGTGTCACGCGGCCATACCCCCACCGGCGGTGCGCGGTCCACCGACGGCGCGGCCGCATGGCGGACAACACGTCTCCCACGATCGACCGACGGCGCGTCACGCCCGCCCGGTGAGATAGCCGCGCAAAATCTCGGTGACCGTGGTGATCTGGGCCGTGGGCACATGCTCGTCGACCTTGTGGGCCAGATTCGGGTCGCCGGGGCCGAAGTTCACCGCGGGAACGCCGCGGGCGGCGAAGCGGGAGACGTCGGTCCACCCGTACTTGGCCCGTACTCCGCCGCCGCCGTGCGCGTGCACCTGGTCGACGAGGTTCTTGGCGGCCGGGGCCGACAGGCCGGGCAGCGCGCCGGGAGCGCCGTCGGTGCGCTCGAACTCGACGTCCAGGCCCGAGAAGACCTGGCGCACATGCTCGGTCGCCTCGTCCAGCGAACGGTCCGGGGCGAAGCGGAAATTCACCACCACCTCGGCCTCGTCGGGCACCACATTGCCCGCGACGCCGCCGCCGACCCGCACCGCCGACAGGCCCTCGCGATAGACGCAGCCGTCGAGGTCGACCTCCCGGGGACGGTAGTCGCGCAGCCGTTCCAGGATGGGGGCGAGACGGTGAATCGCGTTGTCGCCCAGCCACGCTCGCGCGGTGTGCGCGCGGGTGCCGGAGGTGGTGAGCCGGGCGCGCAGGGTGCCCTGACAGCCCGCCTCGATCCAGCCCGCGGAGGGTTCGCCGAGGATGGCGAGGTCGGCGTCGAGCCAGTCGGGCAGTTCGCGTTCGATGCGGCCGAGGCCGTTGTACTCGGCGGCGATCTCCTCGCAGTCGTAGAAGATCAGGGTCAGATCGCAGACCGGGTCGGCGACGGTGGCGGCCAGGTGCAGGAAGACCGCGTCGCCGGATTTCATGTCGACGCTGCCGCAGCCGTAGAGCTTCTCCACGCCGTCCTCGGTGACGAAGTGGCCGGGCACGTTGTCGGCGATCGGGACGGTGTCGAGGTGGCCGGCGAGGACGACGCGGGTGGGGCGGCCCCGGTTCGTGCGGGCCAGCACCGTATTGCCGTGGCGGAGCACCTCGAAGCCCTCGGTCTGTTCGCGCAGCGCCCAGGCGACCGTGTCGGCGATGGCCGCCTCGTCCCGCGAGACGCTCGGCATGTCGACGAGTGCGGCGGTGAGGGCGATGGGGTCGGCGCGCAGATCGATGGTCACCCCGTCCACCCTAATATTTCGGTTGCTTAAACTGCTCGTCGTGAGCACTCAGGGAGCATCCGCAGTCGGCCTCGCGACGGTGACCGTCAACGGCACGGTCCTCGACACCTGGTACCCGTATCCCGAGCTGGGCGAGTTCCGGCAGGCCGGGACGGAGCGGATCAGCGCCGCCGATCCGGAGTACGCCCGGTTCGCGGAGCTGGTCGGGTCCGACGAGGCCCGCCGGGTCGAGGTGGTCGCGGTGCGCACCACGATCGCCGACCTGTCGGCCGCGCCGGTGGACGCGCACGACGTCTATCTGCGGCTGCATCTGCTCTCGCATCGGCTGGTGCGCCCGCACGGCGCGAATCTCGACGGTATCTTCGGCCTGCTGGCGAACGTGGTGTGGACCAACCACGGGCCGTGTGCGGTCGAGGATTTCGAGCTCGTCCGCGCGAAGTTGCGCGCCCGCGGGCCGGTCACGGTGTTCGGCGTGGACAAGTTCCCCCGGATGGTCGACTACGTCCTGCCGACCGGTGTGCGCGTCGCCGACGCCGACCGCGTCCGCCTCGGTGCCCACCTCGCCGAGGGCACCACGGTCATGCACGAGGGCTTCGTCAACTACAACGCGGGCACCCTCGGGGCCTCCATGGTCGAGGGCCGGATCTCCGCGGGCGTCGTCGTCGGCAACGGCTCCGACGTGGGCGGCGGGGCCTCGATCATGGGCACGCTGTCGGGCGGCGGCAAGCAGGTCATTTCGATCGGGGAACGGTGTCTGCTGGGCGCGAACGCGGGTCTGGGCATTTCCCTCGGAGACGACTGCGTCATCGAGGCGGGGCTGTATGTCACCGCGGGGACCAAGGTCTCCCTCCCCGATGGGCGCACCGCCAAGGCGTCGGAATTGTCGGGCCAGTCCAACCTGCTGTTCCGGCGTAACTCGCTCTCGGGTGCGGTGGAAGTGGTGGCGCGCAAGGGAACCGGGATCGAACTCAACGCGGCGTTGCACGCCAACTGAGGCGGCGAGGTCCCTCGGCGGTCAGCGCCAGCATTCCCGTGTGGGGTGCGTAGGCCAAAGCGCTGACCGCGCCGGTGGATTCGGTGTGCACCGGTGCACCGGTCTCGGCGTCCAGCCAGATGATTCCGGTGTCGAGTCCGAGCGCGAGACGAGTGCCGTCCGGGGTGAAGCACAGCGATCCCCGGTCGGGGCGGCGGATCGGTCGCTCGGCGAGGGAATCGTCTATCGTCCTGTGCCACACCAGGTTTCCGGTGTCGCTGTCGATCAGGGGGCAGACGCCCCAAGTGCGCCCGTGACTGTCGCCATGAGGGCCGCGCCCACTAACAGCCTGCCGACGAGCTCTCCCCCCTGTCCCCGAGCGAAGCGAGAGGTTCGCCTACAGCGCGGCTGCGGTCGCGCACCTACCCTGTCCCCGAGCGAAGCGAGGGGTCCGCCTACAGCGCGGCTGCGGTCGCGCACCTACCCTGTCCCCGAGCGGAGCGAGGGGTTACTCGATGCCGAAGGCGAGGATGCGTTCCGGGGTGATGCGGATCAGTTCCGGGGTGCCGCCGGGGAGGTAGGTTTCCACGTCGCGGAGGGGTTGGGCGGTGCCTCGGATTTCGAGGCAGCGGACTGTCCAGGGGGACAGGGATTTTATGTCGTCTACGACGAAGGCGACCTTCTCGTGTTTGGTGAGGTTGCGGAACTTCTGGGAGGCGCCGAGGTTGTGGCCGGCGATGTCGATGGTGCCGAGGGATTCGTTGTAGCGGAAGCCGACCGGGTTGTTCTGGGGGGTGCCGTCGGGGCGGATGGTGGCCAGGCGGCCCAGCCGCTGGGTGCGCAGATAGTCGATCTGGGCGGGCGACAGGGTTGCGATCATGATGGGGAGCCTAGGACCTCGAGTGCGGTGCAGGTCAAGGGGTGAGGAGCTTCTTCTGGACCTTGCCCATGGCGTTGCGCGGGAGGGCGTCGACCAGGCGGACCTCGCGGGGGCGTTTGTGGGCCGAGAGTTGTTGTGCCACATGGTCGATCAGGTCGGTGGCGAGATCCTCGGCGGGTTCGCCGCGGGGGACGACGAACGCGACGATGCGCTGCCCGAGATCGTCGTCGGGCACCCCGACCACCGCCGCCTCCGCGACGCCCGCGTGCCCCAGCAGCGCCGTCTCGATCTCCCCGGCCCCGATCCGGAACCCGCCGGACTTGATGAGATCCACCGACTCCCGCCCCACGATCCGATGAAAGCCGGACGCGTCGATCGCGGCGACGTCCCCGGTCCGGAACCAGCCGTCCTCGGTCCAGCACTCGGCGCTCGCCTCGGGCCGATTCAGGTACCCGTCGAACAGCATCGGCCCGCGCACCTGCAACCCGCCGATGCTCTCTCCGTCGTGCACGACCGCGTTCCCGGCCTCGTCCCGCAGCCGCGTCTCCACCCCCGCCACCGGCGTCCCGACCCAGCCGGGCCGCCGCTCCCCGTCCGCCCGCGTGGACAGCGTGATCATGGTCTCGCTCATCCCGTACCGCTCGACCGGAGCGTGCCCGGTCAGCTCGCGCAGCCGCTCGAACACCGGCACCGGCAGCGGCGCACTCCCCGAGACCAGCAGCCGCGCACTCGCCAATTCCCTTGCCGCCGAGGGGTCTTCGACGATCCGCGACCACACCGTCGGCACCCCGAAGTACAACGACCCCCGCGCCGCCGCGTACGCCGCGGGCGTCGGCCTACCGGTGTGCACCAGCGGACTCCCCACCCGCAACGGCCCGAGCAGGCCCAGAATCAACCCGTGCACATGGAACAACGGAAGTCCGTGCACCAGAACGTCGTTCGACGTCCACGCCCACGCCTCGGCCAAGGCATCCAGCCCGGCCGCGATCGCCCCGCGGCTCAGCATCACCCCCTTCGGCGCCCCGGTCGTCCCGGAGGTGTACAACACGAAAGCCGTTGCCCGCGAGTCGGGTTCGGGATACGTGTGCCACGACCGCGCGTGCCTGCGCACCGGCACCACCGGCAACGCCGACCCCTCCGGCGCCTCACCCAGCCACGCCCGCGCGCCGGAGTCGGCGAGAATGTGCTCGAGTTCGGCCGCCCCGGAATCCGGCGGGACGGGCACCACCGTCACCCCCGCGATCAGACAGCCGACCACCGCCAATACCGTCGTCACCGTCGGCCGCGCCAGCACCGCGACCCGGCCCGCCCCGGCGATCCGCTCGGCGACCGAGGTGGCCGCGCCCAGCACATCGCTGCGGGACAGCGTCTGCCCGTCGACGGTGACCGCGTCGGGGATATCGGCCCCCGCGGCAACGGCGGCCGGATTCAGTGAGCGCAGCAGCGGCGACGACGCGAAAGACACCCGCCCAACCTACCAATTCGCTGCTCGCGCCCCGTAATTGCGAAACGGTCACCCTCGCCGCGCGGCCGTTGACATGCCGATGACGCAATGAGAGCTTTGATTCACAGCCTCTCGAGAAGTACGAGGTCGACGATGACCGGGCCACTTCGCGCGACGACGCACGATTCGCCGGTGCGGCGGGACGATTTCGACATCACCCGCTACCTGTACGGCACCACGGCCTTGTTCGGCGCGGCGACCAATGTGATCCTGCAACTCAGCGCGGCCCCCGTCGGCTACGGCGTCGTCGAGAGCGCTGTGGACAGCGGCAAGATCATGCTGCATCCGATCAAGCGCACCCGCACCACGCTCACCTATCTGGTCGTCGCCCTGCTCGGCGACGAGACCGAGCGCGCCGCCTACCGCAAGGCGGTCAACCGGTCCCATCGCCGGGTCCGCTCGGGTCCGTCGAGTCCGGTGCGCTACAACGCCTTCGACCCCCGCCTGCAACTGTGGGTCGCGGCCTGCCTGTACTGGGGCGCGCGGGATCTGTACGAGCGCATGCACGGCCGGATGAGCGAGGCCGACGCCGACGCCTTCTACAACCATTGCGCCCGCTTCGGCACGACGCTCCAGATGCCGCCCGCGCTGTGGCCGCCCGACCGTAACGCCTTCGACGAGTACTGGGCCGCCACCCTCGCGAGCGCGACCCTCGATCCGCCGGTGCGCGCCCACCTCCTGGAACTGGTCGACCTGAGGATGTTCCCGCGCCCGATCCAGTTGTCCTGCGCCGGTTTTCACCGCTGGCTGGTCGCGGGCCTGCTGCCGCCGGATCTGCGCGCGCGACTGGGCATGACCTGGACCGACCGCGACGAACAACGCCTGGCCCTGCTGCTGCGCGCCGTCGGCGCGGTCGAGGAGCGAATTCCCCAGCGGCTCAGGCTGTTTCCGATGCACATCCTGCTGACCGACCTGCGCCTACGCCGCCAGCTCGGTCTGCGCCCGGTCTAACGCACCCGGAACCCCGGCACGATGTGCTCCCGGGCGAACCGCCGCAGCGCGGCGTCGTCGTCGAGCGGAATGACCGTCTGCGGCGTCAACGCCATCGACAGCGCGTTGCGCGCGATCAACTCGGCCAGCGGCAGCGGATCGTAGGACTCGAGCTTGCCCTCGGCCTGCAACCGCGCGATGAACTCCGCGAGATAGTCGCGCCCGAGCTCGATCACGGGCGCGCCGCGCACGGTCAGATGCGGCAGCACCACCTCCGGCTCGGTCTTCAGCAGCCGATCCAGCAGCCGATTGCCGCGCAACCCGTCGAGGAAGGCGACGAACAACTCCACGATCTGATCCTCGGCCGCAGCCCCGCGGTCGATCTGCGGTTGCACCGCGGCGTCCACCCGCTCGACGAACTGCCGGGCCTGCCGCAGCCCGACCGCCTGGATCAGATCCGACTTCCCCGCGAACCGTCGATACAGCGTGGCCAGCGACAGACCACCGCGGCGGGCCACCTCGACCATGCTGGTCCGCTTGATCCCGAAGTCGAGGAAGGCCAGCAGGGCCGCATCGAGCACCTTGGCCTGATTCCGGTCCTCCGGACCCGCCTCCCGGACCAGCGGCAACAGGTTGGCCGGCTTGGCCATGTGCTGGGCCCCTTTCGGCGACACGAAACGATGACAAGGCGATCTTCCCATAGGATCAGCCGGGCTCCTATGGCATTGACAGGCCGGTCGGTTCGATGAGAAGGTGCGAGAGGAAGTTTCTCACCCTTCGTCCGCCCGCGGGCGCGAAGCCGGACCGAGGAGACGGATCAACGATGACCGCCGCCCCCCTGCGCTACGACCACGAGCCCACCGAGCCGCCCATCCGGATTCTCACGCCCGAGGACGTCCGACCCCATCTCGACGGTGTCGCGGCGTTCCTGGGCGGCGCGGCCAACGTCGTCATGCAGCTGAGCCATCCGCCCGTCGGCTACGGCGTGCTGGAGAGCCCGGTCGAGAGCGGCAGCGTCATGGTGCATCCGCTCAAGCGCCTGCGCACCACGCTGACCTATCTCGCGGTCGCGTGGATGGGCACCGAGGAGGATCGGCGCGCCTATCGCGAAGCCGTCAACGGCTCGCATCGGCCGATCCACTCCGAGCCGGGCGCGCCGGTGAAGTACAACGCCTTCGACCCGAAGCTGCAACTGTGGGTGGCGGCCTGCCTGTACTGGGGCTTCGACGACCTCTACACCCGGATGCGCGGACCGATGGAACCCGCACTGGCCGAAGCCTTCTACCAGTACTCCGCGCGCTTGGGCACCACCTTGCAGATGCGTCCGGAGATGTGGCCCGCGGACCGGTCGGCGTTCTACCGCTACTGGGAGGACAACCTCACCCAGCGGACCATCGACGAACCGGTGAAGCGCTACTTCGACGACCTCATCGACCTGAGGATGCTGCATCCGGTGCCGCGCAAGATCTTCGGGCGGCTGCACCGATTCGGCGTGACCGCCCTGCTCCCCCCGCATCTGCGCGACCAGATGGGCATGACCTGGACCGAACGCGACGAGCGCCGCTATACCCGTATCCTGCGGGCGATCTCGTTCGTGTGGGTGCGGCTGCCCGCGCCGCTGCGCCGGTTCCCGTTCAATTACTACCTGCTGGACATGCGAATTCGCCGTCGCCTCGGCCGTCCGCTGCTCTGAACGCGCGCTGCGCGTGCGGAAGTCGGCACACGCTGAGCGAATTCGCGCCCGGGACGGCAGGATGTCGATCATGCGCGTCGTCATCGAGCTTCGCCCCACCGCCGAACTGATCACCGCCGTCGCCGATCCGGACGTCCGGGTCACCGCGGCGGACGTCGCCGGGGAACTGCCCGGCCTCGACCTCGACCCGGACTTCGAGCCGGTCGCCATCCCCTGGCTCGGCGGTCCGAGTCCGTCGATGTCTCCGGAGCACGCCACCGTCGTGGTGCGCGGCCGGATCGGCGACGATCCCGACGAACACCGCCGGATCAGCGAAACCGATTCCGTCACCGGGGTTTTCGCCGACCCCGCCATCGAACCCGTGCTGACCTGCGGCGGCGATCCCGCGGTCGGCGACTGGCACGCGGTGGCGGCGCTGCTGCGCGCCGACGACCTCGCGAAGGCCGGATTGACCGGGCAGGGGGTGGCGCTGGCGATCGTCGACACCGGCATCAACGCCGCGCAGGTCGAGAAGGTGCGCGGCGGTCGTCTCACCATCGATGCCGCGCGTAGCTGGAACCCGCAGGGCGTCAACGGAACCGCGGGCGCCTTCCCCGTGGACCACGGCACCATGTGCGCCTTCGACGCGTCGCTGGCCGCACCGCAGGCGTCGTTCCTGGACCTGCCCGTGCTGCGCAGCACCCGGCAGGGCAAGACCCAGATGGACGGCCTGCTCTCCGACGCGCTCGCCGGATACGCGCATCTGCGCACGGTGCTGACGAATCAGCCCGCGGCCACCCGCGCGCTGGTGATCAGCAACAGCTGGGGTTCGTTCGCGCCGAGCTGGGACTATCCGGTGGGTCAGGCGGGCAACTACTCCGACAATCCGGCGCACCCGTTCAACGTGATCGTGGGCTCGCTGGAGGCGGCGGGCGCGGACATCCTCTTCGCCGCGGGCAACTGCGGCCGCGACTGCCCCGACGCCCGGTGCGGGTACCCGGATCGTCCGATCACCGGGGCGAATTCGCATCCGAGCGTGCTGAGCATCGCGGGGGTCGACACGAAGAATCAGCGCGTCGGCTACTCGTCGCAGGGACCGGGGCGATTGACCGATCGCAAACCGGACGTGTGCACGTACACGCACTTCACCGGATCAGGGGCCTTCGGCGACGAACCCGACACCGGCACCTCCGCGGCGTGCCCGGTGGCGGCCGGACTGGTCGCGGCCATCCGCACGAAGTGGTCGGCCACCGCGCTACCGCCCGCCCGGCTGCGGGAACTGCTCCAGCGCACCGCCTCCGACCGCGGCGGCCAGGGATTCGACTACGACTACGGGTACGGCATCGCCGACACCGCGGCCCTGCTCGCGGAGCTGCGACGGACTCCCGATCGGGCGTAGCGTGGTGTGATGCTGCTGCTCACCGTCCAGCTCCCGCAGGGCGCGACCATGAGCGACGCCCTGCGCGAGCTGCGGCTCGCCGCGGACGATGTCGACGTCGACTACGGCCTCATCTGCGTCGACCCCGCTACCTGCCTGTTCGCCCTGCGGGTCACCGAATCCGCCGCCACCCGCCTCACCGGAACCGGCACGGGCGCAACGGTTTTCGCCGATCCACGCATCGAACCCGCTGGGCCGGAGGAGGATTCGCCGCCCCGCTAGCTCAGGTGGCATTGATGCGTTGGGCCGGAAGAGGATTCGCCCCCCGCTGACTCAGGCGGCGATGAGCCGTTTGACGGCCGCGGCGATCCGCTCGTCGGTGGCGGTGAGGGCGATGCGGACGTGTCGCGCGCCCGACGGCCCGTAGAAGTCGCCGGGGGCGGCGAGGATGCCGCGGTCGGCCAGCCAGTCGAGGGTGGTGCGCGCCGGTTCGTCGCGGGTGGACCACAGATACAGCCCGGCCTGCGAGTGATCGATGCGGAAACCGGCCTCGGTCAAGGCGTTTCGCAGGATCTCGCGGCGCGCGCGGTAGCGTTCGCGCTGGGCCGCCTCGTGCGCGTCGTCGCCGAGCGCGGCGGTCATGGCCGACTGCACCGGGAACGGGACGATCAGGCCCGAATGCTTGCGCACCTCCAGCAGTTCGCGCACCAACTCCGGGTCACCGGTGACGAAACCCGCGCGGTAGCTGGCGAGATTGGAGGTCTTGGACAGCGAGTGGATGGCCAGCAGCCCGGTGTGGTCGCCGTCGCAGACTCGCGGATCGAGGATCGACACGGCCTCCTCGTCCCACGCCAGGCCCAGATAGCACTCGTCGGAGGCGACGATCGCGCCACGCTCGCGGGCGAAGGACACCACCTTGCGCAGGTGGTCCACCCCCAGCACCCGGCCGGTCGGATTGGACGGGGAGTTGAGGTAGATCAGGGCGGGCCGCTGCGGGCCGAGCTGGGTCAGGCCGTCGGCGCGCGCGATCCGCGTGCCCGCCAGCAACGCGCCGACCTCGTAGGTCGGATACGCCACCTCGGGGATCACCACCAGATCCGCGGCCCCGAGCCCGAGCAGCCGGGGCAGACCCGCGATCAGTTCCTTCGTGCCGATCACCGGCAGCACCGCGTCGGGCTCGACGCCGGTGATGCCGAAGCGCCGCCGCAGCGCGTCCGCGACGGCCGCGCGCAGCTCGGGGGTGCCGTGGGTGGCCGGATAGCCCGGCACCTCCGCCACCGCGGCCAGCGCCCGCCGGATCAGCGGATCGACCGGATCCACGGGCGTGCCGACCGACAGATCGACGATGCCGTCGGGATGTTCGGCGGCCCGTCGCTTCACCGAAGCGATGGTGTCCCAAGGGAAATCGGGTAGGGAGCTACTCACCCGGCCACGCGTCGACAACGGTCCTACTCGCTCGCCATCGGCGGTAGCGCGGCGATGAACGGCGGGTCGTAGTCGACCTTGCCGACCTTGGTCGCGCCGCCGGGCGAACCCAGCTCGTCGAAGAAGTCGACGTTGGCGTTGACGTACCCGCTCCACTGGTCCGGGGTGTCGTCCTCGTAGAAGATCGCCTCCACCGGGCACACCGGCTCACATGCACCACAGTCCACGCACTCGTCCGGATGGATGTACAGCATGCGACCGCCCTCGTAGATGCAGTCCACGGGGCATTCCTCGATGCACGCCTTGTCCTTCACGTCAACGCACGGTTCAGCGATGATGTACGGCACTGCCGCTCTCCTAGTCTGGTCCTGGCCCGCGGGATACTTCCGCGCCCGCGCAACAGTATCCCGGCACCCACACATTACTACTGGTCAGCCTTGCCTAACTTCTATCGCGGCGACGGCATCGGCTATCCCCCGTTCGCCGCCGCCGGATCGAGGTCCTCCGCCCCCACCAACAGTCGTAGCAGATCGCGAAGTTCGCGCTGCTGAGCGGCGCCGAGGCGGGTCAGCGGGGACCCCGTCTCCAGCTTGGCCAGCACGGCCTTGCGGCTGCCGCGGCCCGCGGCGGTCAGCTCGATCCGCTTGGCCCGGCGGTCGGTCGGATGCGGCACCCGTTCGACCAGACCCTGCGCCTCGAGCCGGTCGAGCACGAAGGTCGCGTTGGAGGGCTCGCACGACATGCGGGCCGCCAGTTCGCGGGCGGTGATCGGGGCGTCGAGTTCGCGCAGCGCGATGACCTGCGAGGGGGTCAGGCCGAGTTGGTCGGCGACGCGGCGGACGTGCCCGTCGAGCCGCCGGGTGAACGAATGCACGAGAAAGCACACGTCGCGGTCGATCTCGCTGTCGACCGGGGTCTGCCGGGCCATGCGCCGAGTCTAGCGGAGATGATTACAACTGTGATAGTTATAGCTCGAATCATTCGAACTGTAACTATTAGGGGTGATGATGCGACTCCCCGTCCTGTCGCTGGTCCTGGTCGTATTCGGTTTGACCACGGGCGAATTCGTGATCGCCGGGATCCTGCCGGAGGTGGCCGACGCGCTGGCGGTGCCGGTGTCCTCGGCCGGCCTGCTGGTCACGGCGTACGCGCTGGGCATGATCGTGGGCGGGCCGGTGCTGACCGCGCTGACCGCCCGCGTCCCGCGACGGCGCTTGATCGCCGGGTTGGTCGGCTTCGCGGTGCTGGCCAATCTCGGTTCGGCGCTCGCGCCGAATCAGCCGGTGCTGCTGGTCACGCGCTTCGCGGCCGGATTGATCGTGGCGACGTTCTTCGCGCTCGCCATCGCGACCGCCGTGCGGCTCGCGCCCGAGGGGAAGGCGGCGTCGGCCGTGGCGCGGGTGGCGCTCGGCCTGAATCTGGGCATGGTGCTGGGGACGCCACTGGGGACCGTGGTCGGCCAATACCTGGGCTGGCGGGCCACTTTCGCGGCCGTTGCGGTGGTGAGCGCGGTCGGGCTGGCGCTCGTGCTGCGCTTCGTCACCGACCTGCCCCCGGCCGCGACCGGGCCGATCATCGGGGAACTGCGCGTGCTGGCCGACCGGCGGCTGCTGGCCGCGATCGCCCTCACCGCCGTCGGGAACCTCGGCGCGGTCATGGTTTTCACCTACATCGCCCCGCTGCTGACCGAGGTGGCGGGCTTCGCCACCGCCGCGGTTCCGGCCCTGCTGCTGCTCTACGGGGCGGGGGCGATCGTGGGCAACCAGCTCGGCGGCCGCCTCGCCGATCGGGCCCCGCTGCCCGCCGTGACCGGACTGCTGGCGGCCTCGGTGGGCGCGCTGGCGCTGTTCTGGGTGGCACTCGGAAATCGCACGGCCACAGCGGTTCTCGTGTTCGCCCTGGGCGCGCTGGCCTTCGCCGTGATCCCCGGCATGCAGGCCCGCGTCATCGGCGCGGCCACGGGGGCGCCCACCCTCGCGCTGGCCATCAACGCGGCCGCCTATCAGCTCGCCGCGGCGCTGGCGGGCCGCCTCGGCGGCTGGATCGCCGACGGGACCGGGATGCGGTCTCTGCCGCTGTTCGCGGCGGTGCCGACCGCGGCGGCGGTCGCCTTCGCCCTGGTGCTGCTGCGCACCGAGGCGACGCGCCGCCGCGGCGTCGAAACTAGCTCAGCGACAACGTCATAGGCGCCGGCCGATGCGGCGGCACCCCGTAGACCGTCGTCCGTTCCCGCACCGGTCGGCCGATGCCCTCGGCGATCTCGTTCAGCTCGGCGACCGTCTTGGCCGACCCGTGCTCGGAACCGGCCATGCGCGAGATGGTCTCCTCCATGAGGGTGCCGCCGAGGTCGTTGGCGCCGCCGTTGAGCATGACCCGGGTGCCGGTGACGCCGAGTTTGACCCAGCTGGTCTGGATATTGGCGATCCGGCCGTGCAGCATGATCCGGGCCAGGGCGTGCACCGCGCGGTTGTCGCGGTTGGTGGGTCCCGGGCGGGACGCGCCCGCGAGGTAGAGCGGGGCGCTCTGGTGGACAAACGGCAGCGGCACGAATTCGGTGAAACCGCCGGTGCGGTCCTGGATTTCGCGCAGCGCCCGCAGGTGCCCGACCCAGTGCCGGGGGCTGTCCACATGCCCGTACATCATCGTGGAGCTGGACGGGATGCCGAGTTCGTGGGCGGTGCTGATGACCTCGATCCAGGCGGAGGCGGGCAGCTTGCCCTTGGTGAGGACCCAGCGCACCTCGTCGTCGAGGATCTCCGCGGCCGTGCCCGGAATCGACCCGAGCCCCGCCTCCTTCAGCGCCGCGAGCCAGTCGCGCACGCTCTCCCCGCCGCGCGAGGCGCCGTTGACGATCTCCATCGGGCTGAAGGCGTGCACGTGCATCGACGGCACCCGCTTCTTCACCGCCCGCACCAGATCGGCGTACCCGGTGACCGGCAGATCCGGATCGATGCCGCCCTGCATGCACACCTCGGTCGCGCCCTCGACGTGCGCCTCCCAGGCGCGGTCGGCGACCTCGTCGGTGCTCAGGGTGAACGCGTCCGCGTCGCCCTTGCGCTGGGCGAACGCGCAGAACCGGCAGCCGGTGTAGCAGATGTTGGTGAAGTTGATGTTGCGGTTCACCACGTAGGTGACGTCGTCGCCGACGGCGTCGCGGCGCAGCTGATCGGCAAGGGCCGCAACGGCTTCCAGCTCCGCGCCGTCCGCGGTGGCCAGCGCCAGATACTGCTCGTCGGTCAGCCCGGCCGGATCGCGTTCGGCCGCGCGCAGCGCCGAGAGCACGTCGGCGTCGAACCGCTCGGGGGCCGACGCGGCCAGCTCCCGCACCTGTTCGCGAATGGTCTCCCAGTCGCCGAACGCGCCCAGCACCTCGTCGCCGAGTCCGGAATCGCTGCGGGACTCGGTGTTTCGGCCGTCGGTGTCGATCGCGGTGTTCAGATCGATCCGGCCCGTCGACTCCCAGGACTCGTCGGGCTCCTGCCAGGGCAGGCCCCGCACGACGGCGTCCGGATTCGCCAGGCCCGTGCGCGCGTCCGAGACGGCGGCCACGTGCGCCCCGATCCGCGGATCCACCCACGGGTTCCCGGCCCGGACGTAGCGCGGATGGGCCGAGGTGCGTTCGGCCAGGCGGAAACCCGCGGCCTCGGTGATCTCGGCGAGGGTGTCCAGATTCGGCCAGGGGCGTTCGGGATTCACGTGGTCGGGGGTCACCGGCGACACCCCGCCCCAGTCGTCGATACCGGCGGCGAGCAGGGCGTGACATTCGCTGTGCGACACCAGATTCGGCGGCGCCTGCACCGCGACGTCCGGCGGCAGCAGCAGGCGGCTCACCGCCACGGTGGCCAGGAACTCCTCGATGTCGGCGTCGGGGGCGTCGCGCATGACGGTGTCCCGCTTGGCCCGGAAGTTCTGCACGATGACTTCCTGGATGTGCCCGAACGCCTTGTGCTGCTTGCGAATCGCGAGAATGGACTCGGCCCGCTCGCGCAATGTCTCGCCGATGCCGACCAGGATGCCGGTGGTGAACGGCACCGACAACCGGCCCGCGTCGGTGATGGCGCGCAACCGCACCGCCGGGTCCTTGTCCGGACTGCCGTAATGACATTCGCCCTTGTCGGTGAACAACCGGGTCGCGGTGGTCTCCAGCATCAGGCCCATGGACTGCGACACCGGCTTGAGCCGCGCGATCTCCGCCCAGGACATGACGCCCGGATTCAGATGCGGGAGCAGGCCCGTCTCCTCGAGCACCAGGATCGACACGGCCCGCAGATAGTCGAGGGTGGAGTCGTAGCCGCGCTCGTCGAGCCACTGCGCGGCCTCGGGCCAGCGGTCCTCGGGACGATCGCCGAGGGTGAAAAGCGCTTCCTTGCAACCCAATTCGGCGCCGCGGCGGGCGATCTCGAGCACCTCGTCGGGTTCGAGGTACATGCCGCGGCCCTCGGCGCGCAGCTTGCCGGGCACGGTCACGAATGTGCAGTAGTGGCACTTGTCGCGACACAGATGGGTCAGCGGGATGAAGACGTTCTTGGAATAGGTGACCACCCCCGCCCGGCCCGCCGACTCCAGCGCGGCGTCGCGCACGCGGGCGGCGCTGCGGCTCAGCTCGGCCAGATCCTCGCCGCGGGCGTGCAGCAGCACGGTGGCCTCGTCCGCGTTCAGCGTCACCCCGTCGCGCGCGCGGCGCAGGGCCCGGCGCATCGCCGACGCCGTCGGCGGCGGAGAAGGAATGCTCGGGTTCGGCAGTTCGGTCACTCCGTCGATCATGCGCTACCCATCCGGACGGTCTCCTTCCAGTGCCTGTGAGCGAGGACAACCTCGCCGTCGACCACACTATTCCGGCCCGGGACGACACTTGCGCGACCGGCCGTTCGTGAAACCATGGGCGACATGACCGAACCGATCATGGCGGCGCCCGCCTGGCGTCCCAGCCCCCGGGCGAAACTGCTGTGGGCGATCGGTCCCGCGTTCGTCTGGGCGATCGTGCTGCTCGGCGAGGCGATCTGGATCGTGTTCGACGCGCGGCACCGGGCGATCCAGGCGACCGCCGTGGTGATCACCCTGGCTGCCGCCCTGTTCGTCTGCGTCGGGGTGCCGTTGTGGCGCTACGCCGTGCACCGCTGGGAGATCACCGACGAGGCCGTCTACACCCGCACCGGCTGGCTCACCCAGGAGAGCCGCGTCGCCCCCATCACCCGAGTCCAAACCGTCGACACCGAACGCGGCCCCCTCGAACGCCTCCTGGGCCTCGCCACCGTCACGGTCACGACCGCATCCTCGGCAGGCGCGGTCCGCATCACCGCCCTCGACCTCCCGATCGCCGAACGAACCGTTGCCCGCCTGACCGAGGTGGCCGCCGCCCATCGAGGGGACGCCACATGACCGGAAGGGCCGCCGCACACACGAAAGGTCGCGTGGCCCAACGGGCCAGCACATATCGGGGGTATGCGTGACCGAGGGGCGGGTTGTCGAGGGGCCGTGGCGGCGGCTGGATGGGCGGATGTTGTTGGTGCATCCGGTGCGGGAGGCGGTTCGGTACATTCCGGTGCTGGTGGTGACGGTCGTGGTGGGGAGTCGGAGCGACAATCCGCTGTGGGGGCTGGTGGGGTTGGGGGTGATCGTCGTTCTGGCGGTGGGGCGTTGGTTCACGACCACGTATCGGATCGGGGCGGAGCACGTTCAGTTGCGGCGCGGTCTGTTGCGGCGGCGCACCCTGACCGTGCCGCGCTCGCGCATCCGGTCGGTGGACGTGCACGCCGATCCGCTGCATCGGGTGCTCGGGCTGGCCGTGCTCACCATCGGCACCGGGCAGCGGGCCGACCGGGAGGAGCGGTTCCATCTCGACGGGCTCGACGCCCGGCGGGTGCCCGAACTGCGGGCGCTGTTGCTGGCCGAGGGGCCCGAGGCCGAGGACACCGGACACACTGCCGCGCCGACGACGGACGAGGGCGTGGACATCGCCGAGTGGCGGCCGTCCTGGGTGCGGTACGCGCCGCTGTCGCTGACCGGGCTGGCCATCGTCGGGCCGATCGTGGGCCTGGCGTTCAAATACGGTGTGGCGCAAGTGGTCGTGGACTCGCGGACCGTGCGGGACCTCGGCGACCACGGCGCGGTGTTCCTCGCGCTGCTGGTGCTGATCGGCATCGCCGTTCTGATCGCGGTCACCGCGGTCGCGGCGTGCGCGCACTACCTGGCCACGTATCACGGGCTGCGCGTGCTCGACGACGGCAAGACCCTGCACATTCGGCACGGGCTGTTCACCACCCGGCAGACCACCCTCGATCTGGCCCGCCTGCGCGGCGCGACGGTCAACGAGCCGCTGTTGCTGCGGCTGGCCGGGGGCGCCGAACTCGAGGCCGTCATGACCGGCACCGACGCGCGCCGCAAGCTGTTGCCGCAGGCCCCCCGGGCGGCGGTCGAACGCACCCTCGCCCGGTTGCTCGCCTCGCGCGGACGCCACGGCGACGCCGCCGCGCCCGCCCGGGTGGAGCTGCTCCGGCACGGCCCGCGCGCCCGGCGGCGGCGGTACGTGCGGGCGCTGTCGCCGGTCGCGCTGCTCGCGGTCGCAGCCGTCGCGAGTTCGCTTGCGGGCGTGGCGGTTCCGTACTGGACGTGGCCGGTGCTTGCGCTGCTCGCGGTCGGCGCGGCCCTGCTGGCCGAGGACCGCTACCGCGGGTTGGGGCACGCGGTGCTGCCCGCAACCCCTATCTGGCTCATCACCCGGCACGGTTCGCTGGATCGCGATCGCGACTGTCTCGAGGCCCCGGGGATCATCGGCTGGACGGTCCGGCAGACGTTTTTCCAGCGTCGCGCGGGTCTGGCCACGGTCACCGCGGCAACCGCCGCGGGAAAGAAGCGCTACCACCTCGTCGACATTCCGATCGAGCGCGCGTGGGAGGTCCTCGACGCGGTCACGCCCGGCCTGCGCGGACACCGCTGAAGTAAGCGCGGATTCTTATATTATTTCGGCCGTTTCGGCTGCAAGGAATCTCGTTAGTGAGCGCGAATTCCCCCTTCGTGATAGAACACAGCAGGCATCACGAAGGGTGATTTTTCTCATGGAGCCTACGGCCGAACAGCGCGCCGCGCTGAGCATGATCTGCGATACGTTCGTTCCCGGCGACGGTGCGACGCTGCCGCCCGCGAGCGAACTCGGAGCGGTGGACACCGTCTTCGACCTGCTGAGCCGCAGCCCCCGGGAGGCGGACAAGAAACAGCTCGCAATGTTGTTGGGGCTGTGGGACTCTCGCATCACCGGTCTACTCACCGGCAGCGGGCCGCGGCGGTTCTCGTCGCTGTCGCAGGCCGAACGCGAACGCGCGCTGCTCCGCCTCGGCGATTCCAATCTGGCTCCCGTCCGCTCGATCTTCCAGGCGCTGAAATCGGCCGCGCTGCTGGCCTACAACGTGACTCCCGGACCCACCGGCGTGAATCCGCTGTGGGAGCGAATGGGTTATCCCGCGCCGACCGGACCGCTGCCCACCGCGCCGGAACCGGCGCTGAATCCGCTGCGTTTCACCGAGAAGACGACGCTGAACTGTGATGTCGTCATCGTCGGTTCGGGAGCGGGCGGCGGCGCCGCGGCGGCGGTACTCGCGGAGGCCGGGCTCGACGTCATCGTGCTCGAACGCGGGAACTATTACGACGACCGTGATTTCGGAGCGGGCGAACTGCCCGCACTCCAGAAACTCTATGCCCCGGGGGCGAGTTCGGCCGAGGGTCAGATCACCCTGGTCGCCGGATCGTGCCTGGGCGGCGGCACCGTGGTCAACTGGAGCACCTCGCTGCCCACCCCCGACGCCGTGCGCGCCGAATGGGCGGACCTGGGCGCGGAGCAGTTCGCCAAGGACGAATTCGACGAGGCCCTCGACGCGGTGCAGCGACGACTGCGCGTCACCGACACCCGCTCACCGCTGTCCTCGCGCGACAGCGTCCTCGAGCGCGGCGCTCAGGCGCTGGGCTGGGAGGTCAGCCCCTTGCCGCGCAACGTCTCCGACGCCTGCGACGCCGGAATCGAGTGCGGCCGTTGCGGTTCCGGCTGCCGGATGGGCGCCAAGCAGTCGGTCGTCAAGACCTGGCTGGCCGACGCCGCCGAGCGGGGCGCGCGCCTGGTGGTCGACGCCGACGTGCGCGAGATCGACGTGCATCACGGTCGCGCGCACGGGGTTTCGGCGCGCACCTCCACCGGCGTCGAGATCAAGGTGCGGGCGCGCGCGGTCGTGGTGTCCGCGGGCGCGTTGCAGACCCCCGCGCTGCTGCGGCGATCGGGCCTGCGCAACGACAACATCGGCCGGTACCTGCGCCTGCATCCCGCCGCCGCGGTCTTCGGCCTGTTCGACGAGGAGATCCGGCCCTGGGAGGGCGCGTTGCAGGGCCGGATCTGCCGCCGGCACGCGGATCTGGACGGCAACGGCTACGGCGTCATCTACGAGACCGGGCCGCTGCATCCGGGCGCGGCGATCGGCTTCATGAGCTGGCGCGGGGCGGAGAGCCACCGCGAGGTGATGTCGAACTTCGGGCGCACGAACGCCATCGGCATCATCACCCGCGACCGCGATCCGGGGCAGGTCACCATCGACAAGACCGGTGAGCCGGTGGTCAAGTACCGGCTGTCGGATTACGACGCCGCGCATCTGCACACCGGAATCCAGGGCGCCGCAAGCATTCTGGAGGCCGCGGGCGCCACGCGCATCTTCTCCGGCCATCAGGCGGGCATCTCCTACGAGCCCGGCCGCACGGGGTCGCACGCCGAGTTCTCCGCCGCCTGCGAGGCCGCGGGCTACGGTCCCGGCCGGTGCTCGCTGGGCGCCCTGCACATCATGGGCTCGGCCCGGATGGGCGGCAGCGCCGAGATGTCGGCCACCAACCCCGACGGGGCCACCTGGGAGGTCCCCAATATCGTCGTCGCCGACGCCTCCTGCTTCCCGACCTCCTCGGGCGTCAACCCGATGGTCTCCATCGAGGCCATCGGTTACATGAACGCCAAACGGCTTGTCTCCCAGTTGATCTGAGCCGTCGCACGGACGTCTCCGGGCCTCGTCCCAACAACCCGGGGCCCGATTCTTCTTCAGAGGGCGCGGATACCCTCGAGGACGGCCTGGAGCAGGCTCAGCTCGGATTCGACGGTCACGGTGGTGTGCGGCGCCCGGTAGACGAGGCGGCCGTCGTCGATGAGATCACCGATGAGCACCTTGGTGAGGGTCAGGGGCAGCCGGAGACGGGCGGAGACCTCCGCCACCGACTGCGGGGTCCGGCACAGCTCGACGATCGCGATGTACTCGGGCTCGGTGCGGCGCAGCGCCGCGCCGCGATGGGCGTCGACGACCAGCGTCGCCATATTCAGTTCCGGACGCGCGACGCGACCCCGGCCGCGCGTGACGGCATAGAGCCGGACCAGGGGCCCGGCGTCCTCCTCGTACCAGGATTCGCGTTCGTCGTTCATGGCTGTGGTGTCGGCCGGGTCTGTTGCGGGCGCGGATCGACGCCGAGATGCGAACCGACCCGCTGCACGGTCTGATTCATCTCGTAGGCCACCATGCCCATATCGGCGTTCTCGGCGGCCAGCAGGGCCAGGCACGCGTTGGCGCCCGCCGAGGTGATGAACAGCACCGCGTGATCGAGTTCGATCACCGTCTGGCACACGCCACCGGCCTTGAAATGGTGACCGGCACTGCGCGCCAGGCTGTGCAGGGCCGAGGCCATCGCCGAGAAGCGTTCGGCCTCGGACTGTTCCAGCCCGCGGGACCGGCCCAGTAGCAGTCCGTCGGTCGACAACAGCACCGCGGACTCGGCGCCGGACAGCCCGTTGATCAGATCGTCGAGCAGCCAGCCGAGGTCAGTTCGCTGGGAAGTAGTCATCGTCGCCTTCTCGTCGGGTGAAAGATGTTGCGCTGGAATCGGATTCGGCGCGCGAGCGGCGGCCCTCCCGGGTTCCGTGCTCGATCGCGCTCATCAGGGAGCGCGCCTGGTCGGCGCTGCGCTGGCGCGCGGGCGCGACCGCTGGCGGCTCGTCGGTCGCGGTGACCGACTGCCGCTGCCGACGCGGCAGCGGCGGCTTGACCACCGGCGCCGGGGGCGGCGGGGCGGCGTGGAACCCATTGTCCGCCAAGCCCTTCGGGACCGCCGGGAAACCGCCGGATTCCGAGGCGGGGGTGAACCAGGCCGAGCGGTGCGCCACCGGTTCGGGGGCGGGTTCGACCCGTTCCACGCGTTCGATCCGCTCGGGGCGCTCGGCCCGCCCGGATCGCTCGGGCGCGGCCGCGAGCGCGGCGGGCTGCCGGTCGGGGATCGCGACGGGCTGCCGCTCGGGCTCCTCGGGGGTCGCGTCGGTGGCCAGCAGGGCGGTCGGGACGACCACCACGGCCCGCACGCCGCCGTAGTCGGATTCGCCCAGCTTCACCGAAATCCCGTGGCGGTTGGCCAATTTCCCGACCACGAACAGGCCGAGGCGGGTGTTGCTGGACAGCGCCGCGACGCTGAAGTCCGGCGGGTTGGCGAGCAGGTCGTTGCGCTCGGCGAACTCGGTCTCGGACATGCCCAGTCCCTGGTCGATGATCTCGACCGCGACGCCGCGGCCGACGATCGCGCCGGTCACCTCCACCCGTGCCTGCGGCGGGGAGAAGGCGGTGGCGTTGTCCATGAGCTCGGCCAGCAGGTGGATGAGGTCGGCGACCGCGCTGCTGATCACCGCGACCTCCGGCACGCGGCCGGTCTGGATGCGGGTGTAGTCGAGGCTCTCCGCGACCGCGCCGCGCACCAGATCCACCAACCGCACCGGTTTGCGCCAGCGGCGGCCCGGCTGCTCGCCGCCGAGGATGATCAGGTTCTCGGCGTTGCGGCGGGCGCGGGTCGCGAGATGGTCGAGCTGGAACAGCAATTCGAGCTGATCGGAGTTCTCCTCGCGGCGCTCGGCCTGATCGAGCAGCGCCAGCTGGCGATGCACCACGACCTGGCTGCGGTGGGCGATGTTGAGGAAGACCGCGTTGACGCCGGTGCGGGTCTTGGCCTCGGCGACCGCGGCCGAGACGGCCGCGACGTGGGCACGGTTGAACGCGCTCGCGACCTGGCCCAGTTCGTCGGAACCGAAGTCCAGCCGGGAACCCTCCTCGGTCACGTCGATCGGTTTGCCCTCGCCGAGGCGGCGCATCAGATCCGGCAGCCGCTCGTCGGCCAATTCCAGTGTCTCCCCGCGCAATCGGCGCATCCGGCCGATGAACCGGTTGGCCAGCAGCAGCGCGAGCACGAACGCCAGCAGCGAGATCGCGAGCACGGCCGCGCCGCCGAGCAGCGAGCGCCGCTCGGTGTCGTCGCCCTGCTGCCGGGCGACGACGTGCGCGTCCTGGCTCTGGTCCTCCCACAGCTTCAGCAGGCGCTGGGTCACGCGGACCGACGCGTCCTGCCAGGCCGCGGTCGTGCTCGGCAGCGGGACCGTCGCGGTGGCGGGCCGGGCGTCGCGCGCCGAACGGGAGGACGTGTCGCTCGTCTCGGGGGTGACCGGGCCGCGCAGCATGATCGCGTCCTGCATGGCGATCACGTTCTGATAGTCGGGGGAGGCCATCAGCGTCTTCAGCTCGTCGAGCCGCTGCCCCTTCAGCGTGGCCGCCGAATAGGCCATCTCGCCGCGGAATTCGCCGACGTGCGCGTTGAATTCGACGAGTTGCTGCGGGGTCAGCTCGCCGAGGGTCAGGCCCACCGCGCCGAGGGAGTCGGCGATCGAGAGGGCCTCGCCCGCGCGCAACGGATCCACGCCGTATCCCAGTTCGACCGCGACCGCGGCGTCCGGGGCGACGCGGGCGGCCAGCATGGACGCCGCGATGATCGTCCCGATCACCTGGGTGTAGAAGCCGAAGATCTGTTCCGGCGGGGCCTGTCGGGCGTCCACGCCGGCGCGCACCTGCGGGACCGCGTTGAACAGCTTGTTGTAGCCCTCGATATCGGCTTTGGCGTTGGCGGGGTTCAACTTTCGCGCGGCGTCGCCGCGGGCGATCACCAGGGCCAGCGCCTCGTCGGACTTCTGCCGGGCCGGGACGAGCAGCCGCTGGGCGTCCGGATCCCCCGCCAGATACAGCATCGACAGGCGGCGCTCCTCCTCGAAGCCCTGCACCATCGCGATCGCGGGAGCGGTCGTACTACTGGCCAGCTCGGCCCAGTCCTTGGCCTCGCGGCCCGATTTGACCAGATACGCCGCCGCGCCGACACCGATCGCCAACAGTGTGATGCTGGAGATGAGCACGATCGCGAGCAACCGCACGCGCACACTCACCCGACCCCGCACCCCATCTCGGCGCAGTCCTGCCCATTGCACCGCCCGACCTCCTCGCGCTGCCCGAAGTGCGGTTCACCCGTACAGCGAGAGAGAGTAACGAAAACATCCCATTTCAACTACACATAGCGCATATTCGTGACACGGCCCGGCCACGCCGAATCGAATTGCGGTCCAGCCGAATTCGCGGCGAACCAACAGCACACGAACGGCTAATGAAGAACCGCCGGCGCGGGACCGCCCTCACCCCCGAGCCGGAAACGCGCGCCGGAACAGATAGAACCCCGCGGGGATCAGACCGCAAGCCAACAGCAACAATGCCGTCCAGTCCGCGGGCAACAGCACGTCCCCACCCGGCCCCGCGGTCGAACAGATCAAATATCCCAGCAGCCACGCGATCAACGGCAACCCCAACGCCGCGGGCCGCGACGCCACAACCCCCATTCCGGCGACCAGCAACACATTCACCACCGCCGCCACCGCCGCCGTGACCGGCACCGGCGTCGCCCCCACATACATCGGCAGATACAGCACCTCGAGCGCCAGCGACAACACCCCGTCGACCACCAACACCCCCGCCACCAGCGCCCCGACCACCCCCCACACCGGCCCCCGCGCCGCCACCCCGGCGCGTCCGACAGCCGCGGCCGTCACGGCACCGGCGGAAAGCCGAGCAGCGTCAACACCTGACTCTGCATCTCCACGAACCCGTGCAACACCGCCAGATAAAGCTCATGCTGCGCCTGCCAATACGGCTGCTGGCTTTGAACGAACGCCGCAATGGCATCCTGCAGGGCCCAGTTGTACATGTTGATCAGTCTATGCCGCCGGTATCAGCCCCGGTCGCGACGATCCGCTCGCCGAAGGCCAAGCGATGTCCGCCCGGGATCTCCACCACGAAATCCCGTAGCCCCCAAGGGTGATCGGTCAAATCCACCGAAATGGTCGCGCCCAGCGAACCGCAGTGCCGGTAGAACTCGTCGACACCCGTGACGCCGATATAACACGCGGTGGTCTCGTTGACCGCTGGGTTCGTCGTGCGGACGACGGCCAGGCCCACCGTGTCGCGGTGGAGTAGGGCCAGGCCCATTTCGGGCTCGAGCAGTTCGAGCTCGAAACCGAGGATCGCGGTGAGGTGGGTGACCGTGGGTTCCAGGTCGTGGACCTCGAGGTTGGGGCGGCAGCTGGTTAGCTCGGTCATGAGGGGGGACTCTAGTCGGGCAGGCCCGCCAGGAGGTCGTCCTCGCGGCCGTCGGCGGCTACCGGGCCCAGGCGGCCGCGGACGAGCAGGTAGTGCTCCTCGGGGAGGATCGGTTGGGCGATGTTGTTGGACAGCGCGAATTCGCGGCCCGAGGGGGCGACGGTGACCTGGGTGGCGTGGGCGCGCAGGGCGGCGCGTTTGGCGGGGAGGACGTCGGAGACGTCGATGGTGGTGGTTACCGAATCGCTGGCGACACAAGGTAATTCGCCCTCGGCGGGGAGGCGCCAGCCGGACGGCAGCGCGCCGGGGAGCCGGTCGACCGTGCGGCGGGCCAGCGCCTCGGTGTGGCGGCGCAGGACGGTGGCGTCGGTGACGGTCCAGTAGACCTTCGGTGTGGCCCAACCGTTTTCGGCGGCGGCGTCGACGGCGGCCATGGTGACGCGGTGGGCGTGGCGGTGGTCGGGGTGGCCGTAGCCGCCGCGGGGGTCGTAGCCGACCACCACGCGGGGGCGCAGATCCAGCAGGACGCGCACGAGTTCGTCGACCGCCGCGTCCCCGGACTTCACGAACGCGCGCGGATGGAGGGGTTCCATCGGTTGCGGATCCGCGGTCGTGCCGGTCATGCCGGAGTCGCGCCAGCGCCCCGCGCCGCCGAGGAAATGCGGTGGGCCCGCGCCCAATTCGGCCAGGGCGCGGTCGAGTTCGCCGATCCGGTAGCCGCCGAGCTGATCGGCCTCGGCGCTCACCAGGCGCGCCCATCGGGCCCCGATGACCTCGCCCTCCTCGCCGAGGGTGCACGTCACGACCGTCACGGGGACGCCGCGGCGGCGATAGTGCGCGATGGTCCCGCCGGTGACGATGGTCTCGTCGTCGGGGTGCGCGTGGACGAGGACGATGCCACCGGTCGTCACGACAACCGCCGCCAGGTGGCCGCCCCGGCGAACATCCCGATCTGGGTCGAGCCGCTCAGCGACACCCCGTCCATCCGCGAACTGACCGCGGCGACCCCGCTGTCCTGCACGATCGGCAGCACGGTCGCCAGCTCCCACAGCTTCGGCTCGGCGTCGGCGAGGGTCCGGGGCACATCGATGCCGCGCAACCCGTTGTCGATCTGCGCCTGCAACGCCGGATCACACACCCCGGACACATTGCTGGGCGCCTTGCGCATCGCGTCCAGCTGGGCGGTGTCCTCCTCGGGCGTGGCCGGGGGCGGCGGCGGGCAGCCGTAGCGGGAGGCCAGCAGCGTCGAGGCGTCCTGCCCGGAGCGTTCCCAGCCGACGATCGCGTCCACGCTGCCGTCGAGCAGGTTCTTGCCGTACAGCTCGTCGGCGGGCAGGCTGCGCACGCTGGCGTCGACGCCCGCGCTGCGCAACTGGTCCGCGGCGGTGCTGGCCACGGCGAGCGTCGTCGGATCCTTGTCGACCGCCCCGATCCGCACCGTGAGCGTCTTGCCGTTCTTGGCGATCGGGCGCGGCTGCGGGGCGGGCGAGGTCGGCGAATTGCCTTGCGGCTGTTCGGGAGCGCGCCCGAATCCGGCCTGCGCCAGCAGCGCGTACGCCTCGTCCGCCGACGGTCGCGGCGGCGCGGTCGCCACATAGCCCGGATCCGACGGCGAAAGCGTCTGGGCGCGAGCGGGTTCCACCCACGCCCCGGTCTGCGCCCCGACGGTCGCGAGCAGCGCCGGATCCAGCAGCGCCAGCACGGCCCGGCGCACCCGCGGATCGGCCAGCTCACCCGTGCGGGCGTTGAGGGCCAGCTGCATCTCGCGCGCCTGGGCCATCACGGCGGTGCGCACGGCCGGGATCGCGGCCAGCTGCGCCTGCAAGGCCGCTCCCCCGTGCGCGAGCGCCAGCTGCGCGTCCCCCGCGCGCAGCGACTCGGCCAGCTGCGCGGCGGTCCCGCCCCGGCGCATCAGGATCTGATCCGGTACCGCGGGCGTACCCCAGTAGCGATCGTTGCGATCGAGCAGGATCTCCTCCCGGCCCGAGTCGGCCTGGGTGAC
Source organism: Nocardia sp. NPDC003482 (assembly GCF_053588115.1). Classification (NCBI taxonomy): domain Bacteria; kingdom Bacillati; phylum Actinomycetota; class Actinomycetes; order Mycobacteriales; family Nocardiaceae; genus Nocardia; species Nocardia sp. NPDC003482. The sequence goes on along the minus strand of NZ_JBSFPI010000012.1, from coordinate 87,528 downwards.
CCGGAACTGCCCGCCGGAGATGGGATTCTGATTGATCAGCCCGCGCTCCACGGCCAGCGCCCGCTGGAATCCGCCCGGCTGATCCTTGAGCAGATGCGAGGGCAGCAGATCGGTGAACAGCTCCCGCCACGCCGGATAGGGCGCGTTCATGGTGACGGTCACGGTCTTGCCGCCGTCGGAGGAGGCGATGTCGGCGATCAGCCGATACCCTGCCGGATCAACCACCCCGGGCTGCGTGATCATCTGCTGCCACAGGTACCGGAAATCCTCCGCCGCGATCGGCGCCCCGTCCGACCACGACGCCTGGTTGAGGATCTTGTAGGTGATCGTGAACGGCTCCTGCGCGGTCACATCGGCCGAGGCCATCAGCGCGGTGTCGGGCACCCACTCCGTCGCGCCCGGCGCGTTGGGCGCGGGCACCGGCTTGAACGGGCTCGGAAACACCAGCGACGCAACGGCATTGGTCGCGGGCGACTGATTGGACCGCAGATGCGGATTGAATCCGATCCCGATGTCGTCCACGGCCACCACCACCGTGCTCTTGGTGGGTTTGGCCGGGGTCGTCTTCGGGCTGTCGGTGCTCTCGATGGGCGGCGGCGGATTCGCGGTACACCCGGCGACCACCGTCACGAGGGTCGCCAGCACCACCACTACACGCGCCGTCGTGTGTCTCACTGCCCCCGGCATCACGCTGGGCACTCTACCGTCCTGCATTCGTCGTTCCGCCGGGCCCGGGGAGGGACCCGAGGGACCCGGAGGGGCCTACGCGTTCTGGGCGGCGCGGTCGCGGGCCTTGCGGCGGGACAGGTCGCGGGCGCGCTCGGTGGCGCTCAGGATGACCTTGCGGACGCGGACGACGTTCGGACCGACCTCGACGCACTCGTCGCCCGCGCAGAACTCCAGGGCGCCCTCGAGATCCAGCACCAGCGGGCGGGCCAGCGTCTCGAGCACGTCACCGGTCGCGCTGCGCATATTGGTCAGCTTCTTCTCGCGGGTGACATTGATGTCGAGGTCCTCGGCGCGCGGGTTGATGCCCACCACCATGCCCTCGTAGGTCTCCGCGCCGGGCTCGACGAAGAAGGTGCCGCGGTCGGCGAGCTGGAGCATGGCGTACCCGGTGACGCTGCCCGCGCGGTCGGACACCAGCGACCCGGTGTGCCGGGCGCGGATCTCCCCCGCCCACGGCGCGTATCCGTGCGAGACGGCGTTGGCGATGCCGGTACCGCGGGTCTCGGTGAGGAAGTCGGTGCGGAAACCGATCAGCCCGCGCGAGGGCACGATGAATTCCATTCGGACCCAACCGGATCCGTGGTTGGTCATCTGCACCATCTTGCCCTTGCGGGCGGCCAGCAGCTGGGTGACCGCGCCCAGGTACTCCTCGGGCACGTCGACGGTCAGCTCCTCGAACGGCTCGTGCACCTTGCCGTCGACGGTGCGGGTGACCACCTGCGGCTTGCCCACGGTCAGCTCGAAACCCTCGCGGCGCATGGTCTCCACCAGGATGGCCAGCGCCAGCTCACCGCGGCCCTGCACCTCCCAGGTGTCGGGGCGTTCGGTATTGAGCACCCGCAGCGACACGTTGCCGACCAGTTCCTGGTCCAGCCGCGCCTTCACCATGCGGGCGGTCAGCTTGGTGCCGCCGTTGCGCCCGGCGAGCGGGGAGGTGTTGATGCCGACCGTCACCGAGATTGCGGGCTGGTCGACGGTGATGCGCGGCAACGCGACCGGATTCTCCGGATCGGCGAGCGTGTCACCGATCATGATGTCCGGGATGCCCGCGACCGCGACGATATCGCCCGCGACCGCCTCCTCCGCCGGATTGCGTTCCACGCCAACGGTTTTGAGCAGCTCGGTGATCTTGACCGGCTTGACGCCCTCGGCGCTCATCCACGCCACGTTCTGCCCCTTGCGCAGGGTGCCGTTGTGGATGCGCAGCAGCGCCAACCGGCCCAGGAACGGCGAGGCGTCGAGGTTGGTGACGTGCGCCTGCAACGGGGCGGCGGCATCGCCCTTCGGCGCGGGGATGTAGTTGAGCAGGATCTCGAACAGCGCGTCGAGGTTCTCCGCGTCGGGGGCGTGCCCGTTCTCGGGCCGTTCGGTGGACGCCTTGCCCTCGCGGCCGGAGGCGTAGAGCACCGGCAGATCCAGCGCGAGTTCGGCGGCCTCGGCGGCCTCGTCGTCGAGATCGGACGCCAGATCCAGCAGCAGGTCGTGGCTCTCCTCGACGACCTCGGCGATGCGGGCGTCGGGCCGGTCGGTCTTGTTGACCACCAGGATCACCGGCAGCGACGCGGCCAGCGCCTTGCGCAGCACGAACCGGGTCTGCGGCAGCGGGCCCTCGGAGGCGTCGACCAGCAGCACGACGCCGTCGACCATCGACAGCCCGCGCTCGACCTCGCCGCCGAAGTCGGCGTGGCCGGGGGTGTCGATGACATTGATCACGGTGACGCTGCCGTCGGGGTTGTGCCGGTGCACGGCGGTGTTCTTGGCGAGAATGGTGATGCCCTTCTCGCGCTCGAGATCGCCGGAATCCATCACCCGGTCGACCGGTTCGGCTCGCTCGGCGAACGCACCGGACTGCCTGAGCATGGCATCGACCAGCGTCGTCTTGCCGTGGTCGACGTGCGCAACGATGGCCACGTTACGGAACTCGACAGACGACACGTTTGAATCCTCCTGCTGAATGATGTGGTTCGGCCGACCCTCGCCGTAGAGGGGACGAGCAAGACAGGTGCGGTAGGAACTCACCGGGCATGCGGCCAGCTACACAGTACCGAAATACCGGGGACGACCAATTCCGGTGTCGGTCCGGACAGTGGGTACACCGGAGACATGGGTACTCCACGACTCACCGACGACGAGATCGCCACCGCCCTCACCGGGCTGCCCGAGTGGACCCGCACGGGCGATTCCATCACCCGCACGGTCGAGGCCCCGAGCTTCCTGGCCGGAATCGACCTGGTCGGCCGGGTCGCCGAGGCCGCGGAGGCGGCCAACCATCATCCCGATATCGATATCCGTTGGCGCCGGGTCACTTTCACGCTGTCCACCCACGACGCCGACGGGCTCACCCGGCTGGATGTGGATCTGGCGCGGGAGATCGATCGGCTGGCCGCGCGGAGCTGACGGGTTCGTCCCCCGGCTCGGTCCTCTCGTGCCGGGGGCCGACCCGGATGATCCACACGAACAGCGCGACCACGCCGATCACGTCGACCGCGCCCAGCCACGACAGAATGCCCGGCCGGGAGATCGTCCAGATGGTGGGCTGGAAGAACGACAGGATCCAGGGCACGCCGACCAGGGTGGTGATCAACCAGTACCCGGCCAGGACCCGGGCGCCCGCGGCCGCGCGCAACGGCCCGTACAGCAGCCACAGGATCAGCGGCAGCAGCCACACGAAGTGATGCGACCACGAGATCGGCGAGACCATCAGCCCGAACAGCTGCACCACCAGCAGCGTGCCCAGACGATCGTCGAAGGCCAGCGCCCGCCAGGCCAGGACCGCGATCACCGCGATCACCAGCACGGCCCCGAGCCACCACGGCCCGAACGGGATTCGATGCCCGGCCAGTTCCCACGGCGAGCCCGCGTCGTGCCCGAGCAGCCGGGTGAACGCCCCGCGCAGCGACTGATTCCACACCGAACCCACCGGCCCGATCCGATTCGCGTCGCCCAGCAGCGGGCCGAAGTAGGTCCGCGTCTCCTCCGCCGAGAGCAGGAAGCTCAGGCCCACGGTCGCGGCGAACACCACCGCCGAGCACACCGCCGCCGCCCAGCGCCGGCGCCCGGCGAGATAGAGGCCGGTGACGGCCGGGGTCAGCTTCACCCCGGCGGCCACGCCCACCAGCAGACCCGACACCCACCACCGCGCGGAGTAGGCGGCGAGCATCCCGGCGAGCACCAGGAACACATTGACCTGCCCGTAGTCGATGGTCGTGCGCACGGGCTCGAGCCACATGCCGACCGCGGTCCAGCCGATCGCCGCGGTGCGCCAACGACTTTCGCGCGCGGCCGCGCCGAGCAGCAGCGACAGGCTCAGCCGCACCACCGCGTACAGCGCCGCCACGATCAACAGCAGCCAGCCGATCGCCACCGCCGTGAACGGCAGATAGTGCAGCGGATAGAACACGACGGCCGCGAACGGCGGATAGGTGAACGGCAGCGGGAAGTCCGGCGTCTTCTCCGCGTAGGTGAAGTCGTAGAGGTGTCCGGTGCCCAGATCGGCCGCACCCCCTACGTAGACGTGCAGATCGACGAGGTTCATCCCGTTGGGGGTGGCCATCCACAACAGTCGGATCAGCACCGACAGGCCCAGTGCGGCGACGGCCAACCGGCGTCCGCCGAGGGCCGATCGCGGATTTCGAGTCACGGCGCGCAAGCTTTCGGGTCGGGTGCCGGGCCTGGACAAGATTAATCAGGGGTATCTTCTGACGACGCACCGGCCGGTTCGCCGACCGGAGCGGCAAGTGCAGGCAAGATCACACCATGGCTGTACAACGCTGGACTCGATCCCTAGAGTGACGCGCAACGATGCGCCCAGCATCGCCGACGTTGTGGTACCCGAGGTAAGGACGGCTACACCAGTGCTTCGCAGCAGAGGAACGCGGTTCGCATTGTCAGTGGTGGCCTTGACGGCCGGTGCGACACTGACCGCGTCATCGATGGCGGTCGCAGCCCCGGCCCCGAAGCCGCAGACGTCCGCGACCGTTCCGCTGGTGCCCGAGGGTGTCCCGGTCGACGTGCTCGCCAACCTCGCGCCCGCCATCGTGGGCGCGGCCGCGCAGGCGGGCAATATCGCCTCGCCCGGTCAGCAGACCATCCTCGATCAGGCGCAGAACCTGCTCAACAGCCCCGGCATTCCGCCGCAGATCAAGACGACGTTGCAGGCCATCATCGCGTTCCTCAGCGGCAGCAACGGCGGCGGCCCGGACATCCCGCAGGACGGCCCGGCCATCGCGCAGTTCCTCTACCCGAGCATCGGCCGCGGCTGCATCGGCCCGGGCGCCGATTCGGTCGGCACCGCGCTGGCCGTGCCCGGTCCCGCCGAACTGCCCCCGCCGGGTCCGGCGGCCGGTCAGGCCGGTTTCGTGTTCACCGCGCTGGGCACCAAAGGTCTTGTCCCGCAGCAGAATCCGCCGCTGGTCGTGCAGTGGTACAACCTCGACTCCGGCCGGGGCGGCACGCTGCCGCTGACCGATGCCGCGCACATCAACCCCGACGGCCCGGCGACGCTGTCCGCGATCGCCGACACCGGCGCGGGTCGCGTGGTGGCCGTGGTGTCCGGTTCGCTGACGACTCAGCCCGCCGCGGATCAGGCGCCGATCACCTGCTCGTTCCTGCCGACGCTGGGCTTCTTCACCGTCGCCCGCTGAGGTCCGGCAAGCGGCCCATACGCGACACTCGGGGAAATCCGCACCGGATCGGTCCGGGGCTGTGGTAGACCCCTATTCATGGCGACTGTCGATCAGATCGAACGGTCAGCAGTACCAGCGCGTCCCACCCGTTCGGTGATGTCGCGCCGCTCCTACAAGTCGGTGCTGTCGAGCCGCTCCCACCGGTCCATTCTGTCGATCCGGTCGGAGGGCTCGATCCTGTCGATCGGCTCGGCCTACTCCATCCTGTCGGTCGGCAGCGTCGGTTCGGTGCTGTCGATCTGCTCGGCCGGGTCGTTCTTCAGTGTGGGTTCGGCGTTCTCCGGGTTGTCGCGCTGGTCGCTGCTGTCCTGGATGGGCGAGCGCGCGGCGCCCGAGGCCCGGCCCGCGCTGCGGGTCATGCCGGACGAGCCGGATCTGAGCAAGGATCCGACCTGTCACTGCCAGACCTAGGGGCGATGCACCACGGCCGCACCAGCGGCCCCTCGGGTGACGGGCGCGCTCACCACTGCCCGTACTCCGGGGCGAGGATGGCGTTCACATCCACGCCGACGCCGTCGACGGTCCGGTCGTCGATCTCGAACTGGTGTAGGTGGGCCTCGGGGTGTACGAATCCCGGCGGGGTGCCCCAATTGTGTTGCCAGAACCAGGAACCCAGGCCCGCGACGGACGCCAGGTCGATGGTGGGCGAGTTGGCGTAGACCCCGAGGTTCTCGTTGCCGACGACCGATTGCCATCCGAGCAGATACGGCGCGATCATCGCCGCGAAGTCCGCGGCCGAGGGATTGTCATCGATGGACGCGTAGATCGGCACCCCGTCGGGTCCACCCGCCTCCCGATGCAGCTGCAACGCCCGATCCGCGTGCTTCTTCCCGGCCTCGAGCCCACCCCGCCAATCCGCGGTCGGCCCCTTCCCGAACTGATAGCACGACACGATGCTCAACCCGGCCTCGTGCAGCGCGTCGACCTCCCTCGCCAGCAAGGGTTTCCCCACCATCCACTCCGCCCCCGGCCGCCGATCCGACACATACCGAATCGCCCCCGCGTGCCCCGCCGCCTTGATCGCCTCCGCCGCGGGCACCCCACCCGCGTAGTCCACCAACGTCCCCAGCCGAGCCCGTCCCACCCCCCACGCCCGAGGCGACACCGCCGCCCCCACGACAACCCCGGCCGCACCCCCCAACAACGCCCGCCGCGACAAAGACCCGGAACGCATCGACGACCTCCTCCACGCGGAACCCACCACAGGAAAAACCCGGCGCACCTTCCCCGACGGCATCACAGATGCCATCCGCGCGCCGGGAGCCTCGAACGTCGCCTCATTTCACCACATGCACAGCAGAACCGCCAGGCTCAGGGGGCTCAGCGGCATCACGAGTCACAGGGGTTGCGCTACACCAACTTGTCCAGCCGAGCCGCCACATCGATCGTCCGCCCCTTCGGATCCGCCAGCTCCTTCCGGACCACCCGGGCCACCTGCGCCGCGATCTGCTTGCGAATCCCCCCGACCGCGCCCAGCGCCTTGGCGCGCCAGCCCTCGGCTTCCATGATCACCGAAATGTGCTCGGCCGCAGGGGGTTCCGCGTCTATGACGATGAGCAGCGGGTCGGCGGCGCGGGCGACGAGGACCAAGGGGATCTCCACGTCGGCGCGATAGCGGTTGGCCTTCAAGACATCCACGACGACGTTCAGCTCGACCGGTACCACCAGGTCGAACGTCACCGGATCGTCGCCGGGGCGCGGGGTCACGCGGGGTACTCGGATGACGCCGGTGACCTCGACCGTCGCCGCCTCTCGCGGTCCGGCCTGGATCGGTCCCACCTCGATCGGCCGTCCGGCCATGCCGCGCACCACTTCCCGCACCCGGTCGGCGGTGACTATGCGCGGGAAGAACCGGCGGCCGAACTCCTCGTAGTCGATCCACTCGAACCGCTCGGCCGAACGATGTTCGGAGCGTGCGCCGTTCATGATGGCCTCGACGTCGAACACTCGACCGCGCCGCGCCGCCGGATCGGCGATCGCGGCGTTGAGCCGGTTGGCCACCTCGCGCTGCATCAGGACCGCAATCGGATCGAGCAGTACCTCGAACGCCGCGCCGACGGCCTGGGCGCGCATCACGAAACTCACGTCGCGCGAGCGGATTCGGCGGATATCGATCACGACCAGCAGCGGATCCGCGGTCCGCGCGTGCAGCGTGAGATCGATCTCGACCACGGCCTCGAGCCGTAATCGCTGCCCGCCCAGGGTGACGGTGACATGCATGCTCACCGGGACCCGCACCTCGAAGGTGACGTCGGGACCGCTGCGGGCGATGACGGGTGCGCCGATCTTGCCCTCGGCGACCAGTCCGGCCAAGCCGGCGGGCCCGAGGGAGAACGGCCCGAGAGTCATTCCGTCCCCGGCTATTCCGGAGACCGCGGCCTCGATGCGCGCGGGTGTCACCGCGTGGCGTACGAAACGCTCACCGAATTCGCCGTAGTCGATCCACGCCATGAGTTCGGAACAACCTCGCTGTATCGGAATAGGGCCCTGCACGATGCAGATCCCCGTCCTGCCGATGAGGGGGCAGCAGGACAGGGACCGCGACGGCGGCGCTGCCGGGCACCGCCGGGTTCATCGTAGGGCTCGGCGCGCGTGGCGCCCTCCCCCGCCAGTCGAGATATCCACCGCGTGGGCGAATACGTTTCGCAGACGACCGCAACGACCTTACCCGCAACGGCCGCCGGTTCGTAGTGGTGATTTTGGCCAAAGGTCGTCGCCCGCGGCACCCGGCACGCCACAAACCACCCGAAATGCCGCGCCGACGGGCCCGACGCCGATACACTCACCCCGCGCGGACGCCGAGAAGGTGGGAGGGCGGCACCTGAACACGTTGTGGAATTTCGTTGTCGACCACCGGATTCAACTGCTCACCGACTCGTATCTGCACGTGTCCGCGGTGGTTCAGTCGGTGCTCATCGCGACCGTCGTCGCGGTGCTCGTCGCCGTGGCGGTCCAGCGCAGCCCGTGGGGTTCGGCGCTGTCGACCGCCGCCGCGAGCATCATCCTGACCGTCCCGTCCTTCGCGCTGCTCGGCCTGCTCATCCCCGTGCTGGGACTGGGCGTACGGCCGACGGTCACCGTGCTGGTGCTGTACGCGCTGCTGCCGATCCTGCGCAACACCATCGTCGGACTGGCCGGGGTGGATCCGGCCGTGGCCGACGCCGCGCGCGGGGTCGGGATGAACCGGCTGCGCGTGCTCGCCCGGATCGAACTGCCGCTGGCGTGGCCGTCGATCCTGGCCGGGATCCGGGTCAGCACCCAGATGATCATGGGCATCCTCGCCATGGCCGCGTACGCCAAGGGCCCCGGCCTGGGCAATCTGATCTTCTCCGGGCTGGCGCGGATCGGCAGCCCGACCGCGGTCCCGCACGCGCTCACCGGAACCCTGCTGATCATCGTGCTGGCGCTGCTGCTCGACGGCGTGCTGCTGCTGATCGGCCGCCTCACCACCCCGAGGGGAATTCGTGACTGATACCGAGCGGGCCGAGATCGTATTGGACTCGGTGTCCAAAAGCTATCCGGGACAACGTGATCCGGCCGTCGACAACATCTCGCTGACCGTCCCGGCGGGCGAGATCGCGGTCCTGGTGGGCCCGTCCGGCTGCGGCAAGACGACCACGATGCGCATGATCAACCGGCTCATCGAACCCACCTCGGGGACCATCACGATCGCCGGGCGCGATATCACCGGCATGGACGCGGACCGGCTGCGCCGCGGCATCGGCTACTCGATCCAGCAGGCCGGACTGTTCCCGCACCTGACCGTCGCCCGCAATATCGCCACCGTGCCCGGCCTGCTCGGCTGGGATCGCAAGCGCATCGCGGCCCGCGTCGACGAGATGCTCACGCTGGTCGGGCTCGACCCGGACGAGTTCCGCGGCCGCTACCCCCGGCAGCTGTCGGGCGGTCAGCAGCAGCGCGTCGGCGTGGCCCGTGCGCTGGCCGCCGATCCGCCGGTGCTGTTGATGGACGAGCCGTTCGGCGCGGTCGATCCGATCACCCGCGGACTGTTGCAGGACGAGCTGCTGCGGTTGCAGGCCGAGCTGCACAAGACGATCGTGTTCGTCACCCACGACTTCAACGAGGCCGTCAAGCTCGGTGATCGAATCGCGGTGCTGGGCAAGGGTTCCCGCGTCCTGCAATACGACACTCCGGCCGCGATCCTGGCCGACCCCGCCGACGAGACGGTCGCCGGATTCATCGGCACCGACGCCGCGCTCAAACAGCTCACCCTCGCGCGGGTCGCCGACATCGAGCCCACCCCCAGCCCCACCCCCAGCCCCACCGCCCGCGTCACCGACCCGGCCGACACCCTGCGCGCCGCGCTCGGCGACCAGGACTGGGGCCTGATCCTCGACGACGCCGGCCGCCCGCTGCGCTGGGTGTCGAAAGAGCAACTCGCGCACGCGGATTCGCTGACCGACCTCGGCTCGCCGGTGACCGGCACGGTGCCCTGCCGCGCCACGTTGCAGGAGGCGCTCGAGACCATGCTCACCGAGGCCACCGCGCAGGCCGTGGTCACCGGGGACGACGGCGAATACCTCGGCCTGATCGCCATCGACACCCTCGTCACCCATCTGGCCCGGCTGCGCGCGGAGTCGCGGCCATGAGCACGGCGGGCACCGAACGGCGCGCGGAGTCGCGGCCATGAGCACGGCGGGACCGGGCACCGAACGGCGCGCGGAACGGATCCGGTTGCTGGCGCAGCCGGTGCTGGCCCTGGCGCTGGCGGTCGGGGTGCTGGTGTGGGCGTTCGACCGGCAGCTGACCGTCACCCAGCGGGCCAGCCTGTCGGCGAGCAACATCACCACCGCCACCCGGCAGCACGTGGTGATCACCCTGACGGTCATGGTGATCGTCGTGGTGATCGCGGTGCCGCTGGGCACGCTGCTCACCCGGCCCCGATATCGTTCCCTCGCACCGGTTTTCGTCGGCATCGCCAATGTCGGCATGGCCGCGCCGACCATCGGCCTGATCGTGCTGGCGTATCTGTGGACCGAGACCACCGGGTTCTGGGTGGGCGTCGGACCGGTCGCGATCTATTCGCTGCTTCCGGTGCTGCGCAACACGATTCTGGGGTATCAGCAGGTGGATCCGACGCTGGTCGACGCGGGTCGCGGGCAGGGCATGTCGACGGCAACGGTGTTGCGCCGCATCGAGTTTCCGCTCGCCGTCCCCTACATCCTCGCCGGGCTGCGCACCTCGCTGGTGCTGGCGGTCGGGACCGCGACGCTGTCGTTCCTGGTCAGCGCGGGCGGGCTCGGCATCCTCATCGATACCGGCTACAAGCTGCGCGACAATGTGACGCTGTGGGTGGGGGCGCTGCTGGCGGTCGCGCTGGCGCTGCTGGTGGACTGGCTGGGCGCGCTGGCCGAACGCTTCCTCGGCCCCAGGGGGCTGCGATGAGACGACTTCCGCTGCTGCTGCTCATCCTCGGCCTGCTGGCCGGATGCGGTTTGGAGGCCGGGGGCGCGGTGCCGCTGCGGGTCGGGCCCGCCTCGATCCAGCCCGTGCCCGATCTGAAGGGCGTGCGAATCACGGTGGGCTCCAAGGACTTCACCGAACAGAACATCCTGGGCTACCTGATCGAGTTCGCGCTCACCGCCGCCGGGGCCGAGGTGCGCGACCTCACCGACATCACCGGCTCCAACAGTCTGCGCGACGCCCAGCTGCACGGTCAGGTCGACGTGGCCTTCGACTACACCGGCACCGGCTGGATCAACTACCTCGGCAACGAGAACCCGATTCCCGACTCGGACAAGCAATTTCAGGCCGTCCGCGACGCCGACCTCGCCGCGCACGGCATGACCTGGGCCGATATGGCCCCGATGAACAACACCTACGCGCTGGTGACCACCCCGGGCGGGGCGGTCACGTTGTCGGACTACGCGAAGCTGGTGAACAGCGATCCGGGCGCGGCGAACACCTGCCTGGGCACCGAATTCAGTGTCCGCCAGGACGGTTTCCCCGGCATGGCCCGCAAGTACGGGATCGATACGGGCAAGGCGCGCAAGCAGATCATGCAGGACGCGCTGGTGTTCACCGCCGTCGCCAACGGGACCTGCAAGTTCGGTTCGGTCGCCGCCACCGACGGCCGCATCCCGGCGCTGGGCCTGCGGCTGCTCGACGACGACCAGGGCTTCTTCCCGAAGTACAACGCGGCCCTGGTCATGCGCAAGGCGTTCGCCGACGCGCATCCGCGGGTCGCCGAGGTCCTCGCGCCGATCACGCGGCTGCTGACCAACGAAACGATCACCGAACTCAACCGGCAGGTCGACATCGACGGCCGCGAACCGGCCGTGGTCGCGCGGGACTGGCTGGTCGCCCGCGGTTTCGTCACCGCGGGCTGATCCGGTTCAGGCGTTGAGCAACCGGTTGCTCGACGACATCAGCCGTTCGATCGTGGCGCGCACCGTCGGCCATTCCTCGTCGAGGATGGAGTAGAAGGCCGTGCTGCGCACCTGGCCGTCCAGCCCGCGCGAGTGCGCCCGCCGGATGCCGTCGCTGGTGGCGCCCAGACGCTCGATCGCTATGCGGGAGCGGAGATTTCGGACATCGGCGCGCATGGCGATGCGCCGCACCCGCCACTCCTCGAAGGCATGCCGCAACAGCAGGAATTTGGACTCCAGATTGGCCCCCGAACCGCGCGCCTGCACCGACAGCCAGGTGTTGCCGATCTCGGCGGCGTCGGGGATCGCGTGCACGGGATCGCCGCAGGGCAGGCCGTGCACGATCGGCCACACCAGCGGCCCCTGCCAGTAGTCGAAGCGGCTGAACCGCGTCGATCCCAGCACGCGGCCGTCCGCGTTGGACACGATGGCGAAGGCCAGCACGGTGCCCGCGGCATGGCCGGCGGCGGCCTGGGACACGTAGTGGGCGGCCTCGTCGAGGCCCTGCGGCACCGGGGTGAAGGCATAGGCGTCGCGGCCCCCGGCGCCCGCCTCGGCGAGCCCCGGAACATGATGCGGTGCAAGCGTTTCCAGCCGTACGCGGCGGCCGGTGAGAGTAACGGGTGCGGGCACGTTCCCTCGATCTTTCGGGACGGTCTCGGCCACGTTCGGGCAGGCAGCCGTACCCGGTCCATAACGCTCCGGATCGACGAACCAGCCCTGGCGCGCCAGCAGCAGCATCGGACAGTGAGGTGAACGATAACGGAACTTGCCCGGACCACGCCGCAGGCACAGAGCGAATTTCGCAGCTCGGTTCGCGTGTCGCCCGGCGTGTCGCGGGACCCCGATCGGGGGTGCGGCGGGTACCCCGGAGGGCGCCCGTTCAAACCTCGCTATCGGACCGGGTCGTGCACCGAAACACGTTGGCGCAGAGCGCTCCTGCGGCGGTCCAGGGCACGGACGATCGGCCCGGCGAAGGTGCCGCCCAGCCGGGTGTACGGCCAGATCGCGATGAGCAGCAGGATCGCCAGGCCGCGGGCCTGGAAGACCAGCGGCGCGTGCGCGATGCTGTCCGGATCCGGATGCAGGGCCCACAGCGATCGCGCCCAGACGAACAGCGTGTCGGTGGTGTGGAAGCCGCCGCCGGTGGCGGTCGGGGCGAAGTTCACCGCGACCCGGGTGAACGCGGCGACCGCGAGGACGGGCAGGGTGATCCGGTCCAGCGGGCTCACCACCGTGCGCGGCACCGCCCCGACCAGCGGCGGCACCAGAAGCATCAGCGCGCCCAGCACCGCGAGCGGCTGGGCGACCTGTTCGACGACCGTGGCCACGCCGTGCAGCGAACCCGTCGCCCGCGGCTGCGACCCGATCAGTTCCAGCACCCGGCCGACGAGAACACCTCCGACGCCCAGGCGGAACACCGCCGGTCCGAATCGCTCCAGCCGCCCGGCGTCGGGTCCCAGTTCGGGCGCGCCGAACCGGTCGTGCCGATAGCGCCACACCTGCCCCAGGAGGAAACACAGAAAGGCGCTGTAGGGCAATACGACCCACAACAGGACGGACATGAGGTTCAACTTTCAATTCGAGCCGGAGCCCCACCCTGACAGATCGTCGACACGGCTCACAAGGGACCAAAGTCTCGAGTGCGCGCCGGCGTACCGGCTGTGGTTCAATGTCCCGTTATCGCAAACCACGATTTGGGGGGAATGTGTCCTTTCCACCTGTCCCGCAACCACCTTCGACCGCCAACGGCATCTACTGCGCGCACTGCGGGGCCACCCCGGCCGTACCGGTGAACTTCCGCGCGCATCGCGGGCTGATCTTCCTCATGCAGTTCCGCACGGCGCGCGGGCCGTTCTGCCGCGACTGCGGGCTGGCGACGTTCCGCAGGATGACCGGGGACAGCCTGTGGCAGGGCTGGTGGGGACTGCTGTCGTTCGTCATCAATCCGATCACCATGCTGAGCAATCTCCCCGCCCGGTCGAAGGTCGCCGCCCTGCCACCCCCGATTCCGGGCAGCCCCTATCAGCCGATGAACCCCGGTGCGCCGCTGACCAGACGACCGCAGATGATCGGGCTGCTGGTGCCGCTCGCGCTGGTCGGCGTGATCGTCGCGGCGGCGGTGACGGGCGGCTCGTCGTCCGGAACGAACCACACGGCAACGGCTTTCACGGCCGGGACGACCTCCACTCGGCACGCCCCGACCACCGCACCGGCCACCAGGTCGAGCGCCCCGGCGCCCAAGTCGAGCGGCCCGTCCACCGCCAAGGCGGGCGACTGCGTGTACAACAAGCATCCGCACACCGGCACCGACGACGACAATCCCGACGTCGAGGTGGTGGCCTGCACCGACCCGCGCGCCGAGGCCGAGGTGCTGGGGCGAGTGCCGTTCGCCTCCGGGCAATCCATGTGCGAGACCTCCTATCCCGATACCGACGCCTACTACGAGGTCACCGTCACCGGTTCCCTCGGCGCGCTCAACAGCTACACGCTGTGCCTGCGCACCCGTTGACAGCGCCCTCGGGTACGGGCCGGGTCCTGTCGGGGGGACCGCGCACAGCGCTCTCGCGCCGGGACCGCCGAAACCATAAGCTGACCCGGTGAATCCGGGGCGGACGGTGGTCGACCAGCGGTTCGAGTTGATCGAACCGCTGGGCAGCGGCGGTATGGGTACGGTGTGGCGCGCCTACGATGTGGCGCTGCACCGCGAAGTGGCGCTCAAGGAGGTTCGCGACGACCCGCAGGACCGTCAGCAGCGCGAACGGGTGCTGCGCGAGGCCCGCGCCCTGGCCCGGATCGGACATCCGAATGTGGTGGCCATCCATCACATCGTCGACTCGCCCGCCGAGAAGCATCCGTGGATCGTCATGGAACTCGTGCGCGGCGGATCGCTGTCCGATCTGCTCGCCGGGGGTCCGCTGTCCCCGCAGCGGACCGCCCGGATCGGGCGCGGCGTGCTGGCCGCGCTGCGCGCCGCGCACACGGTCGGTGTGCTGCACCGGGACGTGAAACCAGCGAATGTGCTGCTGCGCGAGGACGGTTCGCCGGTGCTCACCGATTTCGGCATCGCGGCCGTGCACGGGCAGACCGGACTCACCTCCACCGGCAGCGTGGTGGGTTCGCTGGAATACGTCGCGCCCGAACGCCTCAACGGCATCGAGGGTCACCCGGCCTCGGACCTGTGGTCGCTCGGCCTGGTGCTGTTCGTGGCCGTCGAGGGCTATCAGCCCATGCGCCGGGAGACCTCGGTGACCACGCTCGCGGCCGTCATCAAAGGCGAAGTGCCGCAAGCCCGGCGGGCCGGACCGCTCGCGCCCGTCCTGAACGCCCTCCTGGTGCCCGACCCGAACCTCCGCCCCGGCATCGACGATCTGGACCGTATGCTCGCCCAGGTTGCCGAGTCCGCGGCCCCGGTCGACACCGGGCCCTCGTATTCGGCTGGGGCGGGTCGGGATTCGGCCGGATTCGGTTCCCCCACCACGCGAGCCGACTCGCACTCGCCCGGCTTCGCCCCCTCCCCCTCGGCCCCGGACGGTTTCCGGTCGGCGGCCCCCTCGCGATCGCGTGGTGTGTGGATCGCGGCCGGGTTGGTGAGCGTCGCGTGTGTCGGCGTGATCGTCGCGGCGCTGGTCCTGCGGCCCACGGCGTCCGCGCCGGGCGAGAGTCTCGGCGGGCCGGGGACGCCTTCTGTGCTCGGGGGGACCGTCTTGGCTCCCGTGCCCGGACCGCCCGTGGCGGCCACCACCGTCGCCGCCGCGAAGGTCGATCTGCACAGTCCGGACGGGATGCGCACGGCGGTGGCCGCGCTCGAAAAGGTTTCGGGGGGAGAGCAATTCACCGAGACCACGATCTATCCGACCTATCTCAATACCGGCGCGCCGGTGCCGGGTCAGCCGAAGCTGTACGACGAGTTCACCTTTCGCGACGGCAAGGCCGCGCGGACCGGACCGGGCGGTCAGCTGTCGGATCCCACCATCGCGCTGCGCTCGATCGATTGGTCCGTTCTCCCAGGGCTTTTCGCCGCGGCCGACCAACAGCTGGGCATCCCCAAGCCCACCAACCGCTATGTGATCGTCGACCCGGCGTGGACCTTCAACGACAATCGCCCGACGCTGCGCGTCTACCTGGCCGACGATTACGGCGGCGCGTATCTGGCCGCGAATCTCGACGGCTCGGTCGTCCACGTGTATCCGCGAAAGTAGCCGCCGCCCACGGTCATTCGGCGGCGCGGCGCCGCCGGGTCGCGGCCGAGCGCGGCGGCTGGGCGCGCATATGGTCACGGACGCGCGTCATGACCGCCCCGAGCGCGCGGATGTCGCGCCCCGACAGCGGATCGAACAGCATCCGCCGCACGACCTCCACATGTCCGGGCAGCGCCCGCTCGACGAGCCCGCGCCCCTCCGCCGTGAGGGTGACCAGGGTGGCGCGCTGATCGTCGGGGCTGGGCGCGCGGGTGATCAGGCCCGCCCGTTCCAGGAGTCCGGCCTGATGGGTGAGGCCGCTGCGGCTGTAGACGACGCCGTCGGCCAGTTCGGTCATGGTCAGCCGTCCCGACGACCCGGCGAGCCGCGCCAGCAGCTGGAACTGCACCCAACTGAGGTCGGCGGCCGCCCGGAGCTGCTGTTCCACCGCGTGCTGCAACAGGCTGACGGCCTCCATCAGCGCGAAATAGGTCTGCAACTCTTCGGGTTCGAGGGGTTCGGCCACGGTGTGCAGCGTAGTTGCTTCGATATCGAAGTGATGTGAGCGGGGTCACCACCACTCCCCCTATTGCTTCGAAGTCGAAGCGGTTATGGTCTTCACATGCTTCGAAATCGAAGCAAATGGATCCGGGAGAGCATCATGAAGGCAGTGCGTTATCACCGCTACGGCGACACGGATGTCCTTGTGCACGAGGATGTTTCACGCCCCTCGCCGGGCGCGGGCGAAGTCCTGGTGAAAGTGGCCGCGAGCGCGTTCAATCCTGTCGACACCGCCCTGCGCGCCGGATACCTGGCCGACGTTTTCCCGACCACGTTCCCGCGCACGCCCGGGATCGATGTCGCCGGGACCGTCGCGGAACTCGGTGCGGGCGTGGGCGATTGGACCGTCGGCGACGCCGTGGTGGCCATGTTGCCCATGACCGGGGACGGTTCGGCGGCCGAGTACGTGCTCGCCCCGGCCGACGCGCTGGCCGCGGCCCCGCACACCACGCCCCTCGCCGACGCCGCGAGCCTGCCCGTGGTCGGGCTGACGGCCTGGCAGGCCCTGTTCGAACACGCCGAGCTGAAGGCCGGGCAGACCATCCTGATCAACGGCGCGGGGAGCGCGGTCGGTGGCTACGCGGTCCAACTGGCGAAACGCGCGGGCGCGATCGTCACCGGAACCGCGGGCGCGCGCAGCGCGGATCGCTTGCGCGCGTATGGAATCGACCGGATCCTGGGTCATCTCGACTACTCGACCCGGCCGCTCGCGGTCGCCGGGCAACCCTTCGACGTCGTGCTCGACCTCGTCCCCACGACCCCGGAGGAGACCGCCGACCTCGTCGCCCTGACCGCCGACGGCGGAATCTTCGTCAGCACCACGACCCCCGCCGCCGAGGACACCGACCGGGTGCGCACGGCCCGCGTCTTCGTCCGCCCGGACGCGGCCCAGCTATCAGAGCTGGTCGCCGCCGTGGACGCCGGTGACCTGCGCCTCGACGTCGCCGACCGACGCCCGCTGACCGAACTCGCCGCGGTCCACGCCGACGCGGACGCGGGCCGTCTGCCAGGGAAGACGATTCTGATTCCGTGACCCGTCAGGAATCGAGAAGATTCGCTCCCCCGCTCGGCCTAGCGTGAATCCCACACGAACGACACCGATCGGAGGACGCGATGGCGGACGACCAGCGAAAGCGCGGCACACTGCGGAAACTGTCGCTGGGGATACAGCGGCGGATGAACACCCGGACGGTCCGGCGGATCGAGCGCAAGGGCGGCAAATACCTCGGGATGGATCTGCTGATCCTGCACACCGTGGGCCGCCGCACCGGCCAGCCCAGGCGCTCCCCGCTGACCTGGTTCGCGGACGGCGAAAACGGTTGGCTGCTGGTCGCTTCCGGCGGCGGGCGCCGGGATCCGGACTGGTATCTCAACCTGACCGCGCATCCGGATCAGGTGTCGATCCAGTTCCACGGCGAGGAGCCGATCCCGGTCCGGCCCGAGCGGCTCGCGGGCGACGAGCGCGCCGCGGCGTGGACCGCGATCGTGGCCGACCAGCCCCGATACGGGAAGTATCAGCAGAAGTCCGACCGCGAGTATCCGGTGGTCCGGCTCACCCGGCGCTGACGCCGTCGGCGCGGAACGGCGGCGTCGCGAGATCCGCGCCGAAGATGTCGGGGAAGTCGCGGTCGACGCTGTCAGCGAAGCGCGCCGGCCGCTTCTCCAGGAACGCCGAAACCCCTTCGCGCGCATCAGCGCTCGCGCCGCGCCGATGAATCCCGCGGGATTCGACGCGATGGGAGATCATCGGATGGTCCGCGCCGAGCCCGCGCCACAACATCTGCCGGGACAGCCCGACCGAGACGGGCGCGGAATGTTCGGTGATCCGGCGGGCGAGCGCGAGCGCCTCGTCCATCAGCTGGTCGGCGGGGTACAGCCCGTAGAACAGCCCGGCCTCGCGCGCCTCGGCCGCCTCGACCAGCCGACCCGAATACACCCAGTCCAGCGCCGTCTGCATCGGAACGAGCCGGGGCAGGAACCAGCTCGAGCAGGACTCGGGCACGATGCCGCGCCGGTTGAACACGAAGCCGATGCGGGCGGTGTCGACGGCGAGGCGGAAGTCCGCCGCGAGGGTCATGGTGATGCCGACGCCCACGGCCGGACCGTTGACGGCCGCGATGATCGGCTTGCGGCAGTCGAACATGCGCAGCACCACCTCGCCGCCGCCGTCCCGGAACGACTCCGAATCCTCCTCGGCCGCAAAGGTTTCCGCGCCGCCGGACAGATCCGCTCCCGCGCAGAAGGCACGCCCGGCACCGGTCACGACGATCGCGCGAACGCGATCGTCGTGATCATAGCGGTCGAAGGCGTCGATCAGCTCGTTCCCCATGGCGGTGGTGAAGGCGTTGAGCTGCCGCGGGCGGTCGAGGGTGATGGTGGCGATGGAGTCCGAGACGTCCAGGCGAATGTCAGCCATATTGACAGCATGCCAGTAAGCGCTCAGCCGATGAAGGACTCGGGTCCGAATCGACCCCACGCGATGAACACGGCCAGCGCGAAATAGACCAGATTCAGTCCGATGACCTTCATGTCCCCCATGCGGTAGTGGGTGATCATCGCGCCGATCATGAGCGCGATCCAGCACACCGCGGTCACGGGCACCAGCACCGGGGCGATGTCGAGCGCGGCGGGCAGGATCAGTCCGAGCGCCGCGAGCAGTTCGAGAACGCCGAGCGTCTTGACGAAGGCCGCGCTCGCGTGCCCGGTCCAGCTTCCGTTCGGCATCTCGGCGAGTTTGTCCTTGGGAATGAACGTCTTGCTGATTCCGCCGGTCAGCGCGACGAGGGCGAGGAGGCTCGCGGCGATCCAGAGGGCGAGGTTCATGATGACTCCTTGGCGGGTTGTTCGTACGCGCATCAAGACGCCGCGCCGCGGACTTCCGTGACACCCGCCCGATATGACCCGCACCACACTGGAGGACCGATGCCCGAGACCGAGCCTTTCGTGGCCCACCGCAACCTGCTGTTCACGGTCGCCTACGAAATGCTGGGCTCGGCCGCCGACGCCGAGGACATCGTCCAGGAGACCTGGCTGCGCTGGTCCACCGTCGACCCCGCCACCGTCCAGGACCCCCGCGCCTACCTCGTCCGCATCGTCACCCGTCAATCCCTCACCCGTCTGCGAACCCTCAACCGCCGCAAGGAGACCTACGTCGGTTCCTGGCTCCCCGAACCCCTGCTCACCACCCCCGACATCGCCGACGACGTCGAACTCGTCGACAGCGTCTCCACCGCCATGCTCTTGGTCCTGGAAACCCTCACCCCCACCGAGCGCGCCGTCTTCGTCCTCCGCGAGGTCTTCGCCATGGACTACGACGACATCGCCGAGGCCGTGGACAAAACCCCCGCCACCGTCCGCCAGATAGCCCACCGAGCCCGCACCCACGTGGCCTCCCGCCGCCCCCGCACCCCCGTCGACCCGCGAGAAACCGACGCCGCCCTCACCGCCTTCCGACACGCCGTGGAAACCGGTGAGCTGCAACGACTTATGGACATCCTGTCTCCCGACGTGGTGTTGATCGGCGACGGCGGCGGCATCGCCCAGACCATCCCCCGCCCGATCTCCGGGGCGGACAAGGTGGCTCGGCTGCTGTTGGGCCAGAGCGCGCGTCTTCCCGGCCTCGCGCTACACCCCATCGTGGTCAACGGGCAAGCCGGGCTCGCGGTGTACCTGGGCGGGAAGTTGGACACGGTACTGACCGCACGGTTGGACGAGGGACGGATCGCGGCGCTGTACGCGGTGCGGAACCCGGAGAAGTTGGGGCATATCGGCGGTGAAACCGTGTCGCGGCGCATCGTCCGACGATGACGCCGGTCGGTCGTGCTCGAAGATCATCGGCTCGTTGAACCGAACGTGATCGGTCGATGTCGGACAATGGCGAAATAGGGGATCCGAGCACCGTGGCTCGTATCGCCGACAAAACCGATCAATGATAAGTCCGTACGGTTGGTTTGCTTGACGTCCGAAGCGTGCCGATCTTGGTGAAAGGTCTTTGACCATGCTAGTTTTCCACCGATCTCCGCCGCCCGAGTTCCCGATCTGACCGCGGCGCGACGTATCCACAACGAACAGCAAGGGACCGGCGATGATGAAAATCCGGCCGAGGCAACAGATCCTGGACGTTTGGCGAGCCCTTCTCGAAAATTGTTGCGCCGGCGGCGAGTGGACCTGGGGCGGGTGCGACGGCGCGAACTCGATCAGCGATGCGGAACAGTTGCTGTGCCTCCTGTATCCGGCGACGGAAATCGAGAGCTTCGCGCTGGACAATCCGGACGTCATTCAAGCCGACGTGCGCGCCGCACTCGAACCTTACTTCGGTCGCAGCACGAATATCTGCCCGAAGATAGTGGAGATACTCGAGAGTTATCTGGACCGCTATACGGAGCCCACCGGGGAACCCACTTTCTCCGCGGACCGCTACCTGACCTCCGAGAGCGAGAACGCGCCGACGGACAGGCAGCTCGCATTGGATGTGGTGGATTCGTACTCGATGTCGCTGACGCTCTGCATAGCCGGTTTGAAGTTTTTGCGTGCGTATGGTCGCTACCTCAGTTCACGATCTCCCCAGAGCGCGATGGGTTCGCGCGTCGAACTCCTCCGGAGTCGCATCAGCCGCCGACTGACCGCGGCGATGACGGGCCTGATCAGGAGCTTCGTGGTGCATACCGTCGAACCCGGGTCCCGTGCCGGTCGAGCCATGCTCTCCATGTTCAATCAGACCCATCAACCCACGGAGAAGGTCATCGACGGGGTCGCCCAGCGGCTCGAACGACTTCGTATTCGTATCCGCCAGGATCTCACCCTCAGCGAGGAATCCAAAGAGGATTTGAAGGATCCGAAGCTGCTCTTCGAATGCGGCTGGACATGGGGCATCGCACGTCAGGCGGAACCGGTCAACTTCGTCGACATCGATATGGCGATCGCCAAGGAGCCGGGCATTGCGATAGATCAGCCGTATCTTTATTTCACCGTAGTAGCGCTGGACGGTATCAACGACCTCACGGCCACCTACACCCGGGAGCTTTTGGATCCGGTGCAACGCCGATTGTCCGATGCGCTGCAACTACGCAAAGACCTCGCCCAGAGTTACTGGTCCGCAATGGCGCGCTACGGGGAGAGGAAATGGCCGCTCGAGGACATTCCGTGGCGAACGTCGGATGGCGAGGAATCGGATTACTTCAGTCTTTCCGTCTCGGCCGTACTCATTCAAGACCTTTTCAACCGGGAGGCCAGCGAGGACGACCTCGCCAGAGCGGCGCCCATCTTCGAAGAATTGGCGACCCGGGGGAAAATCACCCGACGTGTGACCGAGGACGACAGCGCGCGCCAACTCCATGTCCCCGGCGTTCGCCTGAAATTGAAGGGATCAGAGACCGTCGACAACGGTCCGCTGCTGCACTGGACGGTATCGGATTACGAACCGGTACTTCTCAAGCGAACCCTTCAGACCGCGCGACTCTCCGGCGATCTGGCTACTCGCGACCGGTTGCTCCGGCTCGCTCAATCCACGATGGAGCATCTGGAAAGCCGCGCGTTCCTGGAGGGACCGGCCGCCGGACTGTGGGACAACGCCGAGCGGGTCTTCGCACTCGAGCGCGGTCCCGACGAGCCGCCGGACCCGGCTCCGCTCGATGCCGACTGCTCCCCCTCCTGGTATCTGACCGAGCGGGTCATCGAATGTCTGGTGGTCGCCGACGAGATGTTCCGCCAGCCTCCGCTGTCCTCCTCGACATCGCGAATGCGGGCGCTGGAGGCGCTCACCGAGGCCGAGCACCTGCTCAACCAGAGGCTGCTCGAGCTGAGCGAGGACTCCGCGAACAAACGTGGGCTCGAGCAAATGGTGCGGGAAGTGGCCCGCGCCCGGAGCACACTGGACGAGCGGCCCGCGACGACCCTGAGCATCTGCGCCGAAGTCCTTCGGCGGCTGGACAAATTGCAGTTCGCCGCCGACGACGCCATGAGGAGCGTGTGACGACCATGCTCGTATTCTCGACCTCGGACAAGGGCGGCACGGGCCGAACCGTGACGAGTTGCAATATCGCTTACCGCCTCAGCACGGCGGGTCGCAACGTCGCATACCTCGATTTCGATTTCGGCTCGCCGACCGCGGGAGCTCTTTTCGAGATCAGCGGTCTGGACAAAGGAACGAGCGGCGGCAGGGGTCTCCATCAATATCTGTTGGGCGAGAACACTTCGCCTGCCAAACATGATGTGCGCAAAGAAACCAGTCGCGTCGAATTGCGTGCGCCGAGGTCTCCGTACAAGCTGATTCTCTACGCCGGAGATCGCGGCGGCGCAGAATTCTCCGCTTCCGATGACGCGATAGTCAGGCGATGCGCGGAACTGTTCGTCCGCCTCGAGCAGGAATTCGACATCATCATCGTGGATCTGAGCGCGGGTCGGTCGGCCGCGCTGGAAATAGCCCTGCGTGCGACCGCCGCACCACAATTGCGCAATTCTGTGGTCCGTTGGCTGATTTTTCACCGCTGGACACGACAGCATATCCTCGCGGCCAATGACTTGATCCATGGTCCCCACGGACTTCTGGAGGCCGCGAAGGAATGGGGGCACGATGCCCAGCGGCTGCTCGGCTCGATCAGATATGTTCGAACCGCCGTCCCGCTCGCGAGCGATGCGTCGATCCGTACTCGCGAGGCGCAATCCGAGTGGTTGCAGACGCAGAACGAGACCCTGCGGCGGCTCGCCATCAGGAACGAGCTGGGCGATGGCGTGGTGCTGGGCTCCACTCCCATAGAGCCGGTACTGCAATGGCGGGAACAGATAATCCTGGACTCCGACGTCAGCATGGAGATAGCCAACGAGGGCACCGTCCTTTCCTTCACGAAGATAGCCACAGACCTCGTGGAGGACGCCGTTTGGGAGAACGAATGACAATAGAGGAATTCGGCGGATACAGCGAATCGACAGAAAATACGAAGATGGAGGAGGTCGCCCTCTCTCATCTCTCGATCGAAACCGGCCACTTCTATATGTCCGATCTTCGCAACGGCGAGGACAACATTCGATCGCAGTTCCAGTATGTCGCGCGCCTCGTGGATTTCCATACGCAGGACGCGGAAACAAGATTCGGCAAGGGGGCGCGAGTCAGCACATGTTTCCTGATCGACGACTTCTTCGGCCCCTCCACGAAACCGGCAAAAATTCTGGACAAGTTGTTGGGCGTGGCCGCCGAATGCAAACTCTCGATCGACTATCTCGCAAGAGAGGCGGGCTGCGCCCTCGCACCCGTATATGTGGACGGCCTCCCGACCACAACTCCGATTCCGCTCGCGGACGTCGTCACGTCTCGGCTCGTCCCGGAACCCATCGAAAACACCAGCGGGAAGCGCCCGCCCGATATCGACTCGGGCTGGATGTGCAACGGCCGCCGATCCTCCGATTTCGATCCGATACAAGCGATGCGCAAACAACCGTATCGAGAACCGGTACAGAATGGTCGGCGAGAGCACTCCATATTCCTGGATGTCCAACTCTGGGACAAGGTGTCCCGGGCCGGCGCGGACGACAGGCGCTGGTCGTGCCCACTGCTCGCCGCGGTCTGGCAACTTCTCCGGCTCGGCATGCTGCGATACAACGGCGCGGCTGTCGCGCGACCGCACGCGTGGAAGCCGAGCGACGGCTGGCCGGACACGTGGAGCGAGATGCCGACCGTGACGCAATTGAACCCCGCGGCGAAGCCGTTCGCCGCGTACCGGGCGTTGTCCATCCTGCCGCGCCGGTACCTCGGAATCGAGCATGCCGTACACACCATTCTCGACCATGTGGACATCGATAGGGATGTGTACGACCAGATCATGAATCGCGCTGCGCGCGAATCGGTTACGGTCCGGCTGCCGAGGGATGTCACCGACCGCCTGTCGATCATGCTGCTCGATGAGGCCTGACGTGAACGCCGTCACGGACCGAACCGTCGCCCCCTCATCGGTGGTGCTGGGCCACATCCGCACGTGCCTGCTGCCGTCGCCGAACGTGGTGGACACCGATGCCGCGGTCGAACTGCTCAGCGCCGTGCGGCAGGGCAGCCCGGTGTTCTCGCGCGAAAGACCTGTGCCACTGGTGATCTCGGCGGACTGCGCGGAGGGAGTGGATTGCGAACTTCCGGTGCGGTCCGGGCGCACCGTCCGCGGTATCGGCACCGTTCTGACCCGCGCCCTCGTTGTCGGCGGCCGAATCCTTCAGAGCTCGTCGCGAACTCGCGTTGTCGCGGCCGAGAACAGCAACCCCAGGCCGTGGCCGTACTACCTCGCGAAGGTCGGCACCGTCGAGGCGCTGAGCGGCGTCGACGCCGACCTCGGCGCACGACTGGCGGTCGGGTATCTGAAGGGCGGCCCCTCCGACAGGCTGGATCTGGCGTCGATCAGCGGACGCATGGCCACCGACCTTCGGATGGACACCCAGCTCGAGCATGCGGTGCCCTTTCGGGCCGCTGAGACCCAATTGCGTTGGGCGGCCGAGGTTGTCACCGGCGACGAGCGGCCGTTCGCGTTCGCGTTCTCGATGGATTCCGACACGCTCCGCTCGGTCCGGATCAGGATCGGCGAGGACGGATTCGAAGCGGCGCAACGGTTCTGCGAGGATCTGGCGGTTCATGATTGGCTGCTGACCACGCTCACCAACCTGCTCGCCACGGCGGACTGCTACGGCTATGTCAAACATGATCCGGTGACCATCCTCGCGCCCGTGCTGGAGCAGATCGTTCCGCTCTGGATGCCGGGCGCGCACACTCCCGGTCGGCTCGAGAGTCTGTGGCAGGAAGTCGAGGACGATCCCGGCTTCAGCAGACAATGGTCGTCGAGGGTCAACCAGCTGCGCGACCGAATGGCCACCGCTACATACGATCTGTTGTGCAAATCCAAGATCGGCAACAGTGAGTGGTGATCAGAGCCGAAACCAGCGCCGCACCAGGAGCGCGAAGAATACCGATGTGGTCAACAGTCCGGTATAGGCCTCGAGCACGAAGATGAGGCGGGCGGCGCCTTCCAGCCCGGCGGTGTCGGAGGGCCCCAAGGGATTCAGATAATTGGCGAGGCATTCGTAGATCGTGGACATGACGGCCTGATCGGAACCGAGACATACGATCGTGGTGAACACGATCAATTGCGCGGCCACCCAGAACAGCATGCGGAACGGGGTGAACCCGTAGCCACAGATCAAATCCGGTAGGACACTGGCGATCCGACGCCACCGCACCGGCTGCGTACGTCGGCGCGCACGCAGCATTCGCAGGTGGCAACGATCCTGAGCCTCCTTGTCCTCATCCTGGTAGTACTGGCTGGCCGCGCGCCGGAATGCGAGAGCCGCGTGGGCCGGGAGCGGGTCGCGCAGGGCGATGCCCAAACGCTCGTAAACGGCGCCGAGCTCCCGATTCTGGGCTCTGGACAGCCGCAACGGACCGCGATACTCGACTTCGGCCGCCAGAAATGCGGCCAGCAGATCCGTGACACCGGATCCGGCGATACGCTTCATCCGGAAAGCGTCTTCGTAGATGTGATCGAAGACGAGTCCGTCACTTCGCCGCCGAAGTCCGGGTGGATCGTATTTCCCCAGCAGGAATTCGACGCAATCGGTGAGGGAGTCCACTAGCTGTTGTTCGCGTGGCCCGCGCCGCTCCGCTACCGGCAGCGCCAGGAATTCATCGACCTCGGTCGAGTAAGCGGTGGCCCGTCGACCGATTCGAGTGATCATCGACCTGACGAAGGGAGAATCCTGCCTGTTCTCCACTGCGTCATCCCCCGCTGTCGAACGCTTCGGCCCGAAATCCAAGGATAAACCACCATCCGCCCCTCGGGACCATATCGCTCGGGTCGCCGCGACTCCGTGAAACCGGCAAAGCCTCCGCGAACGCGTAAAAGGATCTCGCACAGTCGGTTACCCGGAGGTAGCTGCTCCTCGCAGTACGGACGCCACGCCTCCGATCACCCCACCTATACCAAACCCGCTGTGCCCGAGGAGCATCGAATGCGTACCCGCCGTCCCGGCCCCCAGCAACTCCTCGCCTCCGTCAGGACCCATAGACGAGACCGGCGCAAAAAGCGGCCAACCGGTCGCTCTTTGAAGATTTCATTGCCGACCACATGGCCTTGTGCAAATCCTCACAGCGGAATCGATATGCTGTTACATCTCCCAATGGCATACTCGCCATTGGTTCGAACCTCGGAGGTGCGCGGGCAATGTCGCCCGCGTCCGAGGTAAGGGACGTCCCGCGGCGAACCTCGCGGAATTCGCCTGTCGCTCAGCACAACACACGGAACGCTCGCTTGTGCGGTTCGACGTCCACCTCGCTTCGTGACCGCACGGGGCGATCGATTCCGCAAGCCCAGAGGGGGGTCCGAAGTGAGTACAGCCTGGCCGTTGACGCCGTATCAGCGGGACATCCTGACGGTGGACACGGTGTTTCCCGATCTGCCGCTCGCTCAGCTCGCGGGCTATGTGCGCATCGATGCCCCATTGGATCTGCCCCGCCTCCAGGACTGCGCGCGTGCGGTGGCGGACCGGCACGACGCGTTGCGGCTGCGGATCGATGCCCGCACGATGACCCAGCGGCCCGCCGAGGGCATCGACGAGATCGAGGTGGTGGATTTCCTCGCCGAGCCGGAACCCCGTGTGGCAGCGCGGGATTGGATGCGACAGGCGACCGACGAGGTGCTGCCGCCCGACGGCCAGTTGATCCGTCCGGCCGCGCTCGTCGACGACACCGAATCCTTCGTCTTCTATCTCAACGCCCACCACGCGATCGCCGACGGGTGGGCGCTCTCGATCGCCCTGTATCAGCTGTGCGCGGAATACCTCGGCACCGACCTGCCGATCCCGACGAACTCGTCGAGCTACCTCGACGTCATCGAGGCCGATCTCGACTATCGCTCCTCCGCCCGCTATCGGCGCGACCGCGACGTCCTGGTGGACCGGTTCACCGACGTCACCCCCGCCCTCTTCACGCGCCGCACCGGCACGAGCGACCACACCCGCTCGCGGCGCACGATGCGCTTCGACCGGGAGGCCGCGAAACGCCTGCGCGCCACCGGGAAATCGGTCTTCTCCGTGACGACGACCGCACTGGCCTGGTACCTGCGCCGTATCCACCGCGACGGCGATATCGTGATCGGCGTGCCGTTGCTCAACCGGCGCGCCGGGGACATGCTCACCGTCGGCAATGTCACCAATATGCTGCCGCTGCTGGTGCCGATCGACGAGTCCGCGACCTTCGACGAACAGCTCACCCGGACGGCGGCAGCGGTCGCGGAAATCAAGGCGCACCAACGCTTTCCGCTCGGCGATCTCCAGGAGGCGCTGCGCGAACAGGGGTCGGGCACGGGCGCGTTGTTCGACGTCACCTACTCCTATCTGACGGTTCCGAACGGGCGGCTCTCGGTCGGTGTGAGCGAGCGGGAGATCCTCTCCTCCGGGTACTCGCTGGACGCGCTGAACATCGTGGTCCGGGAACTGAAGGAGGAGGGCGTCTTCGAGGTCGACGTGTTCTACGCCGACGATGTGTTCGACGCGGATTTCGCCGTCGACGACCTGATCCGGCACGTGTTCGGGCTGCTCGACACGGGCCTGCGGCATCCGGGAACGCCGCTGCGGGAACTGGATCCGCTCGCTCCCGCGGACGTGGACCGCTTGCGGTCCTTCGAGGGACCGCCCCCGGCTCCGCTGGACGAGTCGGCGACGATCGATCGGCTCGTCTCCGCGCGGATCGAGAGCACGCCGCAGGCACCCGCGCTGTCCTGGTCGGATGCCGACGGTACGGTCGCGGTACTGACCTACCGCGAGTTCGGCGACCGGGTCGCCGCACTGGCCGCGCGGTTGCGGGAGTTCGGCCTGCGCCGCGCGGAGCCGGTGCCGTTGCTGCTGCGCCGTTCGCCGGATCTGGTGGTGGCCGTGCACGCCGTGCTCGCCGCGGGCGGCGCCTACGTGCCCATCGATCCGGATTTCCCCGCGGCCCGCATTCGCACGATCCTGCGCGACTGCGCGGCCCGCGCGATCGTCGCGGGCACGGAATTCGAGGAGCTGTCCACGGAATTCGGCATCGCACGCGTGGAACCGGGCTCCGCACAAGGTATTTCGCGTACCGAGCCCAGCGCGTCGCCGACCGATCTCTCCTACATCATCTACACCTCCGGCTCGACCGGCGTGCCCAAAGGTGTGATGATCGAACATCTTTCGGTCGTCAACCGCCTCACCTGGATGCAGCGCGCCTACCCGATCACCCCCGACGACGTGATCCTCCAGAAGACGCCCGCCACCTTCGACGTCTCGGTCTGGGAGCTGATGTGGTGGGCCGTGACCGGCGCGCGACTCGCCCTGCTGCCGCACGGCGGCGAACGGGATCCGCGCCGCATCGCCGACGCCATCGAGCGCCACCGCGTCTCGGTCCTGCACTTCGTGCCGTCCATGCTGGGACCGTTCCTGGACCACCTCACCGAAAACGCCATCGACGCAACGAGACTGGGCTCGCTGCGCCTGGTGTTCTGTAGCGGTGAGGCGCTCGCCCCCGCCCTGGTCCGGCGCTTCCGGCAGGTGTTCGCCGACCTCGGCCTGCCGCACGTCCGGCTGATCAACCTGTACGGACCCACCGAGGCCACGGTCGACGTCTCGCATATCGAACTCACCGACGATCCGGTGCGGGTGCCGATCGGACGGCCGATCGACAATATCGCGCTGCTGGTGCTCGACGACCGCGGTCGGCGCTGCCCGCTCGGCGTGCCGGGCGAACTCAATATCGCGGGAGTCGGTGTCGGACGCGGATATCGCGGCCGCGACGACCTCACCGCCGCCGCCTTCGTCGCCGACGAACGTGTCCCCGGCGGGCGACGTTACCGCACCGGCGATCTGGTCCGCTGGCTCGCGGACGGCACCCTCGAATATCTCGGCCGCCTCGACGACCAGGTGAAGGTCCGCGGCAACCGCGTGACGCTCGGCGAGATCGACAACGCCCTACGGGAATGCCCCGGTGTGGGTACGGGAATCGTCCACACCCGGATCAGCGGAAACGCGACGACTCTGGTCGCCTACTACACCGGCGAGGCGACGGCGGCCACCGTGGCCGACCACCTCGCCGAGCGCCTGCCCGGGTATATGGTCCCGTCGCATTTCGTGCGGCTGGCCGCGCTCCCGCTCACCCGCAGCGGGAAGGTCGATCGCAAGGCGCTGCCCGATCCGGAACACCGCCGGGAGCGCTCCGAGGCCCCGCGCACCGACACCGAACGCGCCGTCGCCGCGGTGTGGGCGGAGGTGCTGGGTGTCGACGCCGCCGATCTGGGCGTGCACGACGACTTCTTCACCATCGGCGGCGATTCCATTCTGGCGCTACGGCTTCGGAGCGCCGCGGAACAGCGCGGGCTGCGCGTCGACATCGATCGGTTCTTCACCCGCCCGACCATCGCCGATCTGGCCGCGGCCGTGGCGGCCGACGGTCCGGCCCCGGACACGGGCGTCTCGACCGCGCTGGAGCTGATTCCGCTCATCGATCGGGCCACGCTCACCGGTGTGGAGGACGCGTTCCCCGCGACGGCCCTCCAGCTGGGCATGCTGTACCACAGCGTGGAACGCGCGGAATCCACCCTGTACAAGGACGTTTTCCGCTACCGACTGCGAATGCCGTGGCGGGAGAACGCGTTTCGCGACGCCTACCGCCAGCTGGTCCGCCGTCAGCCCGCGCTGCGCTCCGATTTCGACCTCACCGGTCGTTCGATTCCCATCCAGATCGTCCACCACGACGTGCCCGACACGCTGTGGGTGGGTCCGGAGGACGAACTCGACTTCGACGACTACGTGCTCGACGCGGCACCGCTGTTCCGGATGCAGGTCGTGCCCGGCGACGACGGCTTCGAACTGGTCCTGCGCTTCCATCACGCCGTACTGGACGGCTGGAGTGTCGCGAATCTGGTGCGAGAACTGTTGCAGGACTACCTGTTCCGGCTCGGCTACGACGTCGAACCCGTGGCCGACACCCCGTATTCGCCGACGCTGCTGGCCGAGTACGCGCGCGCCGAACAGGCCGCCGAAGCCGACGCGCGATCGCGGCGGTACTGGTCGGAGCTGCTGGACGGGTCGACCGCGACGACGCTCGCCAGCACCCGCGCCCACGAACCGCCCGCCCCGGCCGGACCGGTCGAGGTGACGGCCGTGCTGCCCGGCTGGCTGCGCCGGACGCTGCCCGATTTCGCCGCGCGGCACCGCGTCCCGGTGAAATCGGTGCTGCTGACGGCACATTGCCTGACGCTACGGGCCCTGTCCGGGTCCGACGACATCACCACCGGCGTGGTCTCACACGCCCGCCCGGCCCGGACCGGCGGCGAATCGGTGGCCGGACTGTTCCTCAACACCCTGCCCACCCGCCTGGATCCCACCGCCCGAACCTGGCTCGCCGCCATCCGGCGGATCGCGCGGCAGGAGCGCGACGGTCACGCGCATCGGCGGTATCCGCTGCGCGCCATCATCGCCGATCTGGGCCGGGTGCCGTTCGAGACGGCGTTCAATTACGTGAACTACCACGTGTTCTCGGGGTCACGGGAGGGCGGCGACCTCGCGCTGACCGACTTCCGGATCCACGAGGAGACCAACTTCGCGCTGCTGGTCACCGCCGCCACGGATCCGCGCACCGACGACATCCTGGTGCGGATCTGCGCCGGGCGGGACGCACTCGGCCGCACCCAGTGCGAGCAGTACGCGCGGCTGTTCATCGGCACGCTCGAGGCCATGGTCCGGGGGCCGGACCGGCCCATCGATGTGGAGGCGGCCCGGGTCCGGGACGCGGTGCATCTCGTGGAGGCGGCCGCGGCGCTGCATCCGGACAAGGTCGCGGTGGTGGATGATTCGACCAGCTGGGACTACCGCACGCTCGACCGCGCCGCCGAGCGGGTGGCGCTGCGGTTGCGCGCCGACGGCGTCACCACCGGAGCACGCGTGGCCGTGCAACTGCCGCGGGCGGTGGAATCGCTCGCCGTCGTACTCGGCGTGCTGCGGGCGGGGGCCGCCGTGGTGCCGCTGGATCCGAGTTATCCACAAGCGCGGCGCGAGGCGATGATCGCGCGCTCGCGACCGGTGCGGATCGTGACCGACGCGGCCGAACTGCTCGCCGCGGACGCCGCCGATGCCGTTCTCCCCGCACCGCATCCGGAGTCCGTCGCGTACGTGCTGTTCACCTCGGGTTCCACCGGTGAGCCCAAGGGCGTCGCGATGCCACATCGCGGTTTGGCGAATCTGGTTGACTGGCAAAATGATTCGGACACCTCGGCCCGCGGCGCGACGACGCTGCAATTCGCTCCGCTCTCGTTCGACGTCTCGTTCCAGGAGATCTTCAGCACGCTGGCGGGCGGTGGCACGATGCGGTTGATCACCGAGGAGCAGCGCCGCGACCCCGTCGCACTGGTCCGGATGGTGGCCGAGAACGACATCGCGCGACTGTATCTGCCGTATGTGGCCCTGCAAGCCTTCGCCGAAGCCGCACGGGCGACCGGCCGCTACCCCACCGGCCTGACCGCGCTCGCGTCGTCCGGTGAGCAGCTGCGGATCACACCCGAGATCCGGGCGCTCGCCGCCGCGAATCCGGGCGTCGTGGTCGAGAACCAGTACGGCCCGACGGAAAGCCATGTGGCGGCGGCGTTTTCGATGTCCGACCCGGAGCGCTTCCCGAATCTGCCGCCCATCGGCCGTCCGGTCGGCGGGGCCACGATCGAACTGCTCGACGATCGCCTGCGCCCGGTCGCGTCCGGCGTGCCCGGCGAGATCTACCTCGGCGGCAGTGGGCTCGCCCAGGGCTACGAGCACCGCCCGGACCTGACCGCCCAGCGCTTCGTCGCCGCGCCCGGAGGCCGAATCCGTTACCGCACAGGAGATCTCGGTCTGAGAATGCCCGACGGCGCGATCGTCTGTCTCGGGCGCACCGACACCCAGGTGAAGGTGCGCGGGTACCGGGTCGAATGTGCCGAGGTGGAACTGGCGCTCGCCCGGATCGACGGGGTGGTCGCGGCGGCGGTGCTCGCGCGGCGGCTCGACGGCATCGACGCGGTGCTGGAGGCATTCGTCGTGGCCGCCTCGGCCGCACCGGAACCGGAGCAGATCCGTAGCGCCCTCCGCCGCACCCTGCCCCCGCACATGATCCCCGCCCGGGTGCACCGGGTGGACGCGCTTCCGCTGACGCCCAGCGGCAAACGCGACGACGCCGCGTTGCTGCGGCTCGCCGACACCACCGCCGCACCGACGGACGTCACCCCGCCCGCCGACGACCTCGTCCGCGAAATCGCCGCGCTGCTGGCCGAATTCGTCGGCGTCGAGGCGTTCGGCGCCGACACCGACTTCTTCGCGGCGGGCGGCACCTCGATCGGCGCGATGCGGGTGGCCATGACGCTGGCCAAACGGTTCGACACCGAGATCCCGCTCGAATCGTTCGTCGCCGCCCCGACCGCCGCGGGCCTGGCCCACATCGTGCGGACCAGCGGCGCGCGCCGAGGCTTCGACCCGCTGGTGCCGTTGCGCGGCGGCGCCGACGACGACGTCCCGCTGTTCCTGATCCATCCGATCGGCGGCAATGTCATCTGCTATGTGCCGCTGGCCCGGCGGCTGGGCGGGACGCGCGCGGTGTACGGGCTGCAAGCCGCCGGGGCCGAACCGGGCACGACGCCGCTGACCTCGGTGCCGGATCTGGCCGCCGCCTACCTCGAGGCGATCCGTCGCGTCCGGCCGCACGGCCCGTACCACATCGCGGGCTGGTCCTTCGGCGGCTACGTCGCCCTGGAGATGGCCCGGCAGCTGCCGGAGGACGAGGTCGATCGCTTGATCCT
This sequence comes from Nocardia sp. NPDC003482, assembly GCF_053588115.1. NCBI lineage: Bacteria > Bacillati > Actinomycetota > Actinomycetes > Mycobacteriales > Nocardiaceae > Nocardia > Nocardia sp. NPDC003482. The sequence goes on along the minus strand of NZ_JBSFPI010000012.1, from coordinate 54,181 downwards.
GCTGGACACCATGGCCCTCGGCGACACCCCGCCGGGCCGGATCTCCGAACGCGATCTCATTCTGTGGTTCTTCGGCGAACTCGTCTTCTACGCCCGCGGCGACCTCGCGCTCGATACCGACTTCGACACCTCGGCGACCGACCGGGAGCACCTGTTCGAATCGGTGCTGCACCAAGCCGTCGACCACGGCATCCTGCCCAAGGACAGCTCCCCGCACCTGGTCCGGCGGCTCTACGCGGTGTTCCACGCCAATTTCGAAGCGACACTGGGCTATCGGATGTCGCCGCTGGACCGCGACATCACGCTGCTGCGGGCGCGGGACGGGCTGCCCAGCGGTCTCGAGCACGCACATCGGTTGGCGGGCACCATGTTCGGCAGCGCGAGCAACGGCTGGGATCGCTGGGCCCCGCGCGGCCTCGACATCCGCGAGATCCCCGGCGACCATCTGTCGATGATGACCGAACCGCACATCGCCGCCGTGGCGGAGGTGCTGAGCGAACTGCTCGAACCCGCCCCGGTCGACGGTTCCCCCGGTAGGGAGTCGTGATGGTCACCGAGATTCGCCGTCCCCTCGGCGCGAGCGAACGCTGGTATCGGATCTGCGACCAGCTCTCGACACTGAACGTGGTCGCCCGGGTCCGGCTGCGGGGTCCGCTGCCCGAGGCCGTGCTGCGGGCCGCGGCCGACGCGCTGGTCGGCGAGCATCCGCTGCTGCGGGTCGCGATCGCGGATCGGCCGGCCGGGCCGGAATTCGTCGCGCCGCCGCTGCCCGGCCTACCGCTGCGCCTCGCGGATGGGGCCGAGACCACCTGGGAACGCGAGGTGGACGAGGTCGAACTTGCGACGCCGCTCGCGTCGACGGAGCGGGCGCTGGCTCGCCTCACCGATGTCCGGAGCGCGGTCGGGACCGCCACCGAGACACACGATCTCATCCTGACGATCTCGCACGTGATCGCCGACGGGACGACGGCGCTGAGCCTCCTGCGACGGCTGGTGGAACTCGCGGCGGGCGATTCCCCACGGGTTCGTCCCGCCCTACCCGCGCCGGACGCGCTGCTGCCCAAGGGTTTTCGTGCCCCGTGGGGACTCGCCGCCGCCCTCGGCAACGGTCTGATCGATCAGACGGTCGCGCTGGCGGCCCGCCCCGACCGGCTGACACCGCAGCGACCGGTCGAGGCCACCGCGCGACGGTCGCGCCTGCTGCATCGGGAACTCGACGCCGACCTGCTCGCCGCGCTCACCGCCCGGTGCCGCGCCGAGGGCGTCACCGTCCACGGCGCGCTGGTCGCGACGATGGCCCACGCCTACGGGACCGTCGTCGCGCCCGGCCGGTCCGGCCGCATCGGGATCGGCTCCCCCATCGACTTCCGTAGCGAATTGTCGGTCGGCCCGGACGATGTCGGCGCGTACGTCGCCACCGTCCCGTCGTATCCGCGCTACGGGCCGGGTACGGATTTCTGGGAGGTCGCCCGGCGACTCAACCGCGGTCTGTCCCGGCGAAAGCGGCTGCGACAGCATCTCGCTCAGATCGCCATGCTGCCGGTGCTGTGCCCCGAATCGGTCGCGACGAGCGCACGCACGGTCGACCTGCTGGACAGCCGCGGCCCCGGCAATATCTGCCTGTCCAATATCGGCCGATACGACTTCCCCGACCGCGTCGGCGACTACGAGCTGTCCGGCGCGCAGTTCATCGCGGGCATCTCGGTCAGCGGCTACTTCGTCGCCACCGTCAATACCGGTCACGGTGCGCTGCACTGGAATTTCACCTATATCGAGGATGCGGTCGGCCCGGAGCGGGCGCGGGAGCTGGCCGACGAATCGCTGCGGGTGCTGACCGCCGAACTCGACGCCGTGCCCGTTCCGGGCGGAAAGTGAGAAGCCGTGGCCGACAACGGGAAAGCGGTCGTGATCACCGGATGTTCCACCGGTCTCGGCCGGGCGAGCGCGCTGTATCTGGCACGGCGGGGGTTCACCGTCTTCGCGGGCGTACGCGATGAGCGGGCCGCCGAACGATTACGGTCCGAGGCGCCGGAGGATCGGCTGCGACCGGCGCTGATCGACGTCACCGACGAGGAGTCGATCATCCACGCCTACAAGCGGATTCGCGAGGAGATCGGCGCGGCCGGACTGCACGGGTTGGTGAACAACGCCGGGATCAGCGTGTCCGCGCCGCTGGAATGCGTACCGGTCGACGAGCTGCGGCAGCAGCTGGAGGTCAATCTGATCGGCCCGGCCGCCATGATCCGGCAGTTCCTGCCGCTGTTGCGCGCGGCGGCGACCGGCGGCCGGATCGTCAATGTCACCTCCGGCGTCGGGCGCGTCGCGCTGCCGTACCTGAGCGCCTATGCCGCAAGCCAATTCGGCAAGGAGGGTCTGTCGGACGCGCTGCGCCGGGAGCTGGCGCCGCTCGGGATCAGCGTCTCGGTTGTCGAACCGGGAGCGATCGCCACGCCGATCTGGGACAAGCAGGCCGCCACGGCCGCCCGCCTCCTCGACCAGGCCCCCGAACCGGTCGCCGCCCTGTACCGGAAGCGTTTCACCGCCTTCGCCGAAGCCAACACCGCCACCGCGACGACCAGCGGAACCGTTCCCGACGACGTCGCCCGCGCCATCGAGCACGCCCTCACCGCCCGCCGCCCACGCATCCGCTACCGCGTCGGCCGCGATGTCTCGGTCGGCGCGCTGGCGGCCCGGTTGCTGCCGGACCGCCTGCTCGATCTCATCCTGTCGAGGAGCGTCTGATGCGCGTACTGATCATCGGGGCCGGAATCGGCGGCCTCACCACCGCGGCCGCCCTGCGCCGGCACGGCATCGACGCCGAGATCCACGAGGCCGCACCGGAATTCCGCGACACCGGAACGGGCCTGGGCATCCTGTCGAACGCCACCAAGGTGCTGCGCGCCCTCGACATCGACCTCACGACCACCGGCCGGGTGACCCGGAAGTTCACCATCCACCGCTCCGACGGCAAACAGCTGCGCGCCCTGCCGTTCGAGGACATGTCGCGCGAATTGGGCAGTCCCGCGGTCACTCTCGCCCGCAACGACGTCATGACGGCCCTTCGCGCGGCGATCGGCGACACTCCCCTGCACCTCGGGTCCCGGCTGATCTCCTACCGCCAGGACGACGGAGTCACCGCGGAGTTCGCCGACGGCCGCACCGCCCGCGGCGATGTGCTCATCGGCGCGGACGGTATCCGCTCGGTCGTCCGCGCCCAGCAGACCGGCCCCGAACCCGTCCGGGAGTACGGGTACGTCTGCTGGCTGGCGGTGGTCCCGTTCACGCATCCGAACGTGGAAGCCGGTGCGGCACGGCACTATTGGGGCCGCGGCCAGCGCTTCGGCCTGATGGACATCGGCGGCGGCCGCGCCTACTGGTGGGGCACCAAGAACGTCCCGCCGGACATCGCTCGCGACTACACCGGCGGCAAGGAGGGCATCGTCACCGCCTTCGACGGCTGGGCGGACGAGGTCGTCGCCGTGATCGCCGAAACCCCTCCCGACGCGATAGTCAGCGTCCCCGCCCAGGACCGAAACTTCCTGGACCAGTGGGGCACCGGCCGCGTCACCCTGGTCGGCGACGCCGCCCACGCCATGCTGACCAGCCTCAGCCAAGGCGCCGGATCCTCTATCGAGGACGGCTACGTCCTGGCCCACCACCTCGCCACCACCCCGGACCCCACCACCGCCCTCCGCACCTACGAGAACACCCGCCGCCCCCGAGCCCGCCTCCTGGTCACCGCCTCCCGCCAACTAAGCCGCATCGAACAAATCCACAACCCCCTAGCAGCCGCCACCCGAACCGCCATCCTCCGCTACACCCCCATGCAAATCCTCCGCTCCCGCAACATCGAACCCATGCGCTTCGACCTACCGACCACTCCAGTGGAGGTGTGATGACGTCATCGATCGTCGAGCTGTCCGCAGGCCCCATCGAATACCTCGACTCCGGCGAGGGGCCTGTGCTGGTCTTCCTGCACGGGGCGATGAAGGACGCCCGGGTCTGGCGCGAGGTGGTTTCCGGACTGGAGTCGGAGTATCGCTGCATACGACCGACCATGCCCTTGGGCGCGCACCGACTCCCGATGCACCCCGACGCGGACCTCTCCGTCGCGGGCCTGGCCCACCTGGTAGCCGAATTCCTCGAAGCCCTCGATTTGCGCCAGGTGACCTTGGTCCAAAACCATTGGGGCGCAGCCCAAGTGATGCTTGCCGAGGGGTGCGCGGACCGCATCGACCGCTTGGTCCTGACGGCGTGCGAGGCGTTCGACAATTATCCTCCGGGTGCGCCCGGCCGTCTCTTCGCCCGGCTGTCCCACATCCCTTTCGCCCTGACTGCGATGGGAATCGGCCTGCGCAGCAGGGTGATTCGCCGCCGTGCTGCGGCCTCGGATGTGACGGTCGTCCATCCTCTGCCCGCCGACCTGAGCGACGAATGGCAGGTCCGTTTCACCGATCCTGCCGTACGACGGGATCTCACCACCGTCCTGCGCGACACCTATTCGACCGCGGACAAGGCTTGCTGGGCGGCCGCCTGCGAAACCTTCAGCAAACCCGTCCTGGTGGTGTGGGCGGGTCGCGACGCGCTCATGCCCGCCGACCACGGCCCGCGACTGGCGGACAGCTTCCTCGCGGCTGAACTGGTGCGGATCGAGGACAGCGGGACATGCGTCCCGCTCGATCAGCCGGCCGCGTTGACGGCGGCGATCCGAAAGTTCCTGGCGGCCAACTGAACGAAACACTCCCCAGGTGGGCTAACCACTCTGGTCCCCGGCGTCCACAGCATCGTCCCGATCGAAGATTCAGCCCCGGAACTCACGCCCTTCGTCGACCAGGTCCGCGCACACCGACGCAAGTCAGGTCGACCTCGTCGGCCACTCCCAGGACGGCCTCGTGATCCGCCTAATTGACATCGACCCCTACTGAACTACATCGTCGGCATCTCCGGCATCCAACAGGTCTACGGCTCCCCCTTCCTCCAGACCCTCAACGCCGATGGCGACACAACCCGCGGCATCAACTACACCGTCATCGCAACCCGATACGACGAAATCACCACCGCTACGACTCGAACCTTCCTCATGGCGGCCCCGACGCCACAATAGACAACATCACCCTTCGGAACGGCTGCCCGGCCGACACTTCGGATCACCTGTCAATGCCCTACCCCCCTCGAGCAATCGACTGGACCCGCCGCGCCTCGAGCCCGGAAAGTATCCGCGCCGACCAGGTCTGTTGCGAACCCCGCGCGCGGCAGTTCGGCCGCGCGAGCTGAGCGCGGAATCGCTACACGTTGAACCTGAACACAACCACATCCTCATCGGCAATCACGTAATACTTCCCCTTCTTCCACACTTTCCCGACTCGACCGCGGCAATCGACCCGCACACTGCCTTGCCACCTAGGCCACCGGTCGCATGCCATCACATGGGCCGACCTGCACACCTGCTATTCGGAACTCTTGAGTTATTTACGTTGATCTAGCCGAGCAGCTGAATAACGAATGAACCGATCAACGCCGATACGCCCCAACTGTCTCAACGTTGCAATAATAACCGATTCATCCGTCAGCTGCGGACGGATTTCGGACATCGAAAGCATTCTCTGACCGTCAGCCTCTACTACAGCCGCTCTCGAGCGGAACTTGAGCATCGCTGAAGTATATTATTAATAGACGAGAATAATTTATATTCACCTCCCCCTATCGCCAGTATTCAGGAGACACGAGTGATGACTTTCGTCAAGGATTGCAGTCGCGCTCTGCGCGACCCAAGATCGGAAGAGTTACGAATCCCAGACAGATACTCATTGATTATCGCCGAGACCTCTTCCTGCGGAAGCTGAATACGCGCCGATATACCCTCGATCAGATTCGCCGACTCATCGGAAATTTCATTTTGAGAAAGGTCTCTTCTGAACGAAGAGACTGCCCGCTGAAAAAGATCGAAAATTTCTCGATAGGATCGCTGCTTCACCACTGAAGCAGATTTGATATCTTCAAAAGAGTTCCATCCAGCATGAATGAGCGTATAAAGATCTACGATGTTCGACCATCTGGTCCTCCCCTCCCACTTGATGACTATCTTCAAAAGAGTAAGCAGCTCCAAAAATTTTCTCGCCTGCTCTTCATATGTGGCGAAGTCACTTGCGAAGACATTATAACGCTCGTCAAGCTCTGCCTTTTTATTGGAGACTCCGAATATACATGTACCGAAGATCTCTGCATAGAATTCAAGGTCACCACCGCGCTTTCTCCTTTCGCCGCTGAAAACTCCGGAAACATCGTTAATCTCATGGGAAGCACAGTCCTTTAGGAACTCATAAAACTCCCCGGGCAGTAGGGCGTTGCGAAGCTCCTGGTCCGTCAGGACCATGTTTACTCGGTTGACTCTCGCAAAAACAGCACGAACAAAATCGTCTCCCAAATCCGAAAGACGACGAATGGGAAAACGATATTGGAAGAACTTTTGCCGCACATTGGGCGGCAGATCGCGAAAGTAGTAGCCTTCGAACTTCCCTCGCAACGCCTCATCCTCAAGGCCGTCGAGCGGATACTTGTTGTCCAGGAATTCGAGCAGTGCGGTAAGTCTTTGTTGCCCATCGACTACTGATACCGTCTGCTCACCATCCGGGCTGGTTTCATAAGCCAGATAGATCTCCGGAATAGGATAGCCCAACAAGATGGTTTCCATCAAGGAAACTTTTGCCCGATTCGGCCAAACAGCCTTCCGCTGATACTCCGGCTGAAGTATGAGTTCCTTGGAATCGCTCATTTTCCGAAAGTCTGCAACGACCTTCGATTCTATTTCGAACTTGAGCGAATCATTCGCCATGAGCAATCCCATCTTCGATTGCGCGATCCCGCGCTCTTCCAACAGATGTCATATGGTAGTCGCGCAGCGCTCGGTGATTTCGATAGATCCGATAGTTCACGTCACGGCCACGGAAATCACGACCGAGAAGTTCCGTTATCATATCCCGAGCCTTCGACCATTTCTCCCCGATTGAGGAGAGTCGAGGTAGAACTATGTCGGTACCGATACACTCTTCAAAGACCAACTTTCTCAGGTTGCCCTTTTGGGTTCGAAACTCTTCCATCTCAAGAAGTGTCTTCAGCTCAATCCAGGTGGACTCGAAGATTTCAGATGACACGACAGCAATATCTAAGTCGGATCGTTCATCAAACAATTTGAACTGCTTATTCGGATTCAGAGAGTAACCCAACCGAGCACTACCGACTAGTTGAACCCCTACTGGGTCTACATCGAGCCGGTCCGCGACCAGATGACGCCAACGAACATACTCTACTTCTTCGGGCCAAATAGCAGGAGTGCCCTCGAATATGCGCGCGGTAACAAAATAGCTAACATTCTTGTCCATCGCGCGAAAGTCGTTCCAGAATCTTGCCAACCCCTCATTGCTTGACACTTGGCCCTCTCATCGCACGTGCAATCCAGAACGGCCCGTAAGGCCCGAATCCCCACACTGCCGCATACTACCCGTACAACCAACCAGTGCGATCTCTTTGGATAGATTTCTAATATTTTTGCGCCGCTGGACCCGTACTGAACGTGCTCAGGCACTGCTCCTGTCTGGATTCGGTACAGGCGAGCATCTCTGCAACCGTTCGGTCGCCTTCCCATCTGACGGGACATTGGTTCCGAAATTTCGAAGCAGACCACTCAGGAACACAACCACGGCTTATGGCGACGCCGGGCGATGCCGAGAATGCGGGTGTCACCGCGCCTCTCAGAATGGCGAGGTAAGTCCACCTCTCAAACAGGACTGAGGGCACCAGCGGTCAGTGCAAGTGCCAACGTCCACTCCTGCCTGAACAGCCCGTGCCTGGCGCTCGCTACACGTTGAACCGAAACTCCACCACATCCCCATCAGCCATCACATAATCCTTCCCCTCCATCCGCACCTTCCCCGCCGCCTTCGCCGCCGCCATCGACCCCGCCTCGATCAGATCGTCATACGCCACGATCTCCGCCTTGATGAACCCGCGCTCGAAGTCGGTGTGGATGACGCCCGCTGCCTTGGGGGCCGTGTCGCCTTGGTGGATGGTCCAGGCTCGGGCTTCCTTGGGGCCTGCGGTGAGGTAGGTCTGGAGGCCGAGGGTGTGGAAGCCCGCGCGGGCCAGGGCGTGTAGGCCCGGTTCGGTTTGGCCGATGGATTCGAGGAGTTCCAGGGCGGATTCGTCGTCTAGTTCGAGGAGTTCGGCCTCGACCTTGGCGTCGAGGAAGACGGCGTCGGCGGGGGCGACGGACGCCTTCAGTTCGGCGATCTTCGAGTCGTCGGAGAGGACGGACTCGTCTGCGTTGAAGACGTACAGGAACGGCTTCGTCGTCAGCAGCGAAAGTTCTTTCAGCAGTTCGCTGTCCACCTTCGAGCCCGCGGCGAACAGGGTTGTGCCCTGGTTCAGCACGTCCTGCGCGGCCTTGGCGGCCTCGAAGACGGGCTTGCGCTCCTTCTTGACCTTGGCTTCCTTCTCCAGCCGGGGCACGGCCTTCTCCAGGGTCTGGAGGTCGGCGAGGATCAGTTCGGTCTCGATGACCTCGATGTCGGCGGCGGGGTCCACCCGGCCGTCCACATGGACGACGTCGTCGTCGGCGAAGACGCGGACGACCTGGCAGATGGCGTCGGCCTCGCGGATGTTGGCGAGGAACTTGTTGCCGAGGCCCGCGCCCTCGGAGGCGCCCTTCACGATGCCCGCGATGTCGACGAACGAGACGGTGGCGGGGACGATGCGCTCGGAGTGGAAGATCTCGGCGAGCTTGTCGAGGCGCGGGTCGGGCAGGGGAACCACACCGACGTTCGGCTCGATGGTCGCGAACGGGTAGTTCGCGGCCAGCACGTCGTTCTTGGTCAGCGCGTTGAACAGCGTCGACTTTCCGACGTTGGGGAGGCCGACGATTCCGAGGGTGAGACTCACGAGAGCAAGAGTCTACGCGGGTGGGGTCACTGGCGAGGATCGCGACCCAGGTAGCGCAGCAGGCGGCGGACCGCGGTGTCGGTGTCCTCGCCCGCCACGACGGCGGCGTAGGCGCCCCACTGACGCAGCGGTTCGACCAGGCCGGTCGCGGCGATCAGGAACGCCTCGGCCAGCTCCTCGGTGAGCGGGGAACGCTGCCCGGTGGCGACCGCGACGTCCCACGCGTGGACGGCCGCATCCAACCCGCACATGACCGCCGCTACGGGAGCGGGGAGCTCTCCGTGCGGGAGCGGGGTGGGCACGGCGGCGGTGTCGTCGGTGACCCGCTCCCAGGCCGCGGCGGCCTCGTCGACGGCGGTGGCTACCAGGGTGGCGGGCTGGCCATCGATACTGCCGGAGGGGGCGAAGGGGTCGTAGTCGGGCCCGGCGCCGACACCCAGCGCGGTGGCGTAGGCGCGCTGGTCGCCCGCCGCGTGCTGAATCACCTGGGTGACCGTCCAGTCGGCGCACGGGGTCGGCAGTTGCCACTGGTCACCCCCGATCCCGGAGACCACATCGACGAGCGCGCGGTGCGAGCCGATGAGAACCTCCCGCCAGACCGGGGCCAGGGCGGCGGCCGGGTCGGCGACAGTCCGGGGGTTGCTCATGGGTGTTGCCTTTCAACGTGTTTCGATATCCTGCACAGCTTATGCGGGCACACCGACAACTTCCCGCAACGAGCTTTAGGATCGGTGGGGCGGCCCGCCCGAGACGGCCGCCGGAGAGGGGATGGTCGCGGTGGAGGATCGGCGACCCGTTCCGCTGGCACGGGCCCTGACAGCGTTGGCGCGGCAGCTGGATGTGCTGCCCATCCAATCCGACCGGTCTCGCCAGTTCGACGCCCAGGCGATCGAACTGACCGTCCACCTGGTGATCGGCTCCGAGCAGGGCGAGACCCGGCTGTGGGTCGCCGGATCGGGCAGTCCCGAGTCGCCCGAAAGCGCCACGCACACACTGAAACTCACGCTCGGCCCGACGGGCCAGCTCCCGCCCCCGTCGGTCGCGGAGACGAAACCCGTTGCCAAACAGGAGAAACCGCCGCAGCCGACCGACCGGCAGGGCGAGGTCATCGCCCTCTACGAACGGCTGCTCGCCGATCGCGAGCGCGTCCTCGGCCCGCTGCATCGCGATACGCTCGTCTCCGCCGGGAATCTCGCTCGCGCGTACCGGGATTCCGGTCGGCTCGCCGAGGCGATCGACCTGTACGAGCGCGTCCTCACCGACAGCGAGAACACCTTCGGTCCGCACGACGCCGACACGCTGTCGTTCCGTGGCAGCCTGGCCCGCACCTACCGGCACGCGGGCCGCATCGAGGAGGCGATCGATCTCTACGAGCGGACCGCCACCGACACCGACCAGGCGCTGGGCTCCGATCACAAGGACACCCTGACCGCCCGGCACAATCTCGCCATGGCCTACCGCGACGCCGGTCGGGTGTCCGAGGCCATCGACCTGTATCAGCGCACCATGCTCGACAGCGAGCGGGTGCTCGGCATCGAGCATCCGAACACGCTGGTCACCTGCGAATGTCTCGCCGCCGCACTGCGTTCGGCCGACCGCATTCCCGAGGCCACCGAACTCGACGAGCGGGTGCTCGCCGCCCGCGAACGCGCCCTGGGCACCGAACATCCCGACTATCTCGAGGCCCTCGGCAACCTCGCCGACGACCACGCCGCCGCGGGCCGCATGACCGAGGCGGTGGAGTTGTACCAGCGCGCGCTGAACATCAGCGAACGCGTTCTGGGCGCGGATCATTCGGTGACCGTGCAGGCCCGCGACAACCTCGCCTACGCCTATCAGCGCCTCGGCCGCGCCGCCGAGGCCGTCGACCTGTACGAGCGCGTCCTCGCCGACCGCGAACGCACCCTCGGCCCGGACCATCCCAGTACCATGCTCACCCGCAACAACCTCGCCTACGTCTACCAGGAGACCGGCCGCTACCGCGAGGCCGTGGAGGCGTACGCCCGCACCGCCGCCGATCGCGAACGCCTGCTGGGCCCCGACCACCCCGACACCCTGCGCGCCCGCGAACTGCTGGCGTTCAGCTACGAGGCGGCCTTGCGCACCAACCCGACCGACCTACCGGATCTGCCCGGCTCCCAGAGCCGTTGATCACCGACCCCCCAACCCCGACTGCGCCATCCCCCGCACGAACGCCTTCTGCGCGAATCCGTACACGATCAGTAGCGGGGTCAGCACGAGCAGGGCGGCGGCCATCAGGAGGGGCCATTGAGTGTGGTACTGGCCTTGGAGGCGGACCAGGCCGAGGGTGACGGTGGCGATGTCGTTGCGCTGGATCATGACCAGGGGCCAGAGGAAGTCGTTCCAGACGGTGATCCAGGTGAGGACGGCGAGGACCATGACGGCGGGGCGGGCGTGCGGCAGCAGGACGCGCCAGTAGGTCTGCCACGGGGTGCAGCCGTCGAGGATGGCGGCCTCCTCCAATTCGGTGGGGAGTGTGCGGAAGAACTGGCGCATGAGGTAGGTGCCGAAGGCGGAGCCGAACAGGCCGGGCACGATCATCGACCAGGGGGTGTCGACCCAGCCGAGGGCGCGCATGAGCAGGAACTGCGGCAGGACGGTGACCGTAAGCGGGACCATCAGCGTGGTCAGATAGGCGAGGAACAGCAGGTCACGGCCCGGAAAGCGCAGGCGCGCGAAGGCGTACCCGGCCAGGGAGCAGAACAGTACCTGGCCCGCGGTGACGCACGCGGCGTAGCCCGCGGTATTGAGCAGCATGCGGCCGAGCGGAAGCAGCTCGAAGACGCGGCCGTAGTTGGACCAGTGCGGCGGGATCGGGCTCGAATCACTCAGCAGCCCACCGTCTTTCAGCGAGGTCGACAGCGCCCACAGGATCGGCCCGATCGCGCACCACGCGATCAGCACCAGGACGGCGTAGGCGAGCAGCCCGCGCAGGGTGCGGCGCAGGATCGCGCGGTCGGTCACCACTGCTCGGCCTCCCGCCGCGACAACCACAGCTGCACCAGCGTCGCGACCAGCAGCAGCGCGAAGATCACCCATGCCAGCGCGGCCGCGTAACCCACCTCGTAGAAGCGAAAGGCGTTCTGGAACAGCATGATTCCCAGGACATAGGTGCCCGTCTCGGGTCCGCCGTTCCCGTCGGTCAGCGCGTACGCCTGGTCGAACGCCTGCACGGTATTGATGATCGTGATGACGAAGACGAACGACAGCGCCCCGCGCACCAGCGGCACCGTGATCGATCGGAACCGGCACCACGCGCCCGCGCCGTCGAGACGCGCCGCCTCGTAGAGTGTTTCGGGGATGCCCTGCATGGCGGCGAGCAGCACCACCGTCGCGAACGGCACGCTCTTCCACACCGTGACCAGGCTCAGCGAGATCAACGCCCAGGCCGGATCGCTCAGCCACGGAACGGGTTTCACGCCGACCCAGCCCAACATCGTGTTCACCGGCCCCTCGTCGGTGGCGAGCAGGAACCGCCACACCACCGCCATGGCCACAGTGGAGGCGACCAGCGGCAGGAAGGCGAGCGTGCGAAACAGCCCGATTCCCAGCAGTTTTCGATTCAGCGCCGCCGCCACGGCGAGGCTGACGGCGACCGTGGGCACCAGGGTCAGCGCGGTGAAGACCGCGGTATTGCGCAGGGCGATGACGAACAGCGGGTCGCCGAGCAGCTCCCGATAGTTTCCCAGTCCGACGAAATGCATGGGCCGGAACAGATCCCAGTGCTGGAAGCTGAGATACAGCGAGAAGCCGAGCGGGAACAGCAGGAACACCGCGACCGCCGTCATATTGGGCAGCACGAAAAGCGCCCCGGCCCGGGCACGCCGCCGCGCCAAGCCGGACCGCCGCCCCGACACCCTCGGTCCATCCGCCGTTGCGCGGGGACGATCTTCCGGCGCACGCACCGAGGGGAAGGCCGTCAGCGATGAACGAGGTGTCATATCCGCTCCCGCAACAACGCGTCTACGTCGGAAGCGCTGTCCCCCAACGACTCCGCGGAAGCCGCGCCGCGCAACACCCGACTGAACTGCCGCGACAACACCGCCTCCACCTTGCCCCACGTGGGCGTGACCGCGAGCGGACGGGAATGCTCCGGACCTTCGGTGAACACCGCGAGATTGCGGATACGCCGATGCGCCGCAAGGAAACCCGGCGAGCGCATGGCCGAACGCAGCACCGGAACGAACAAACCGGACTCCGCGATGACCGCCTGCCCGACCGGCCCGGACGCGAATTTCACGAATTCCCAAGCCTGTTCGCGCCGTGGACTGGCCGCGGCGATGGCCAGCCCGGTGCAGCCCACATCGGTGATCGCGGACGGGCCGCCGTGCGGTCCCACCGGCAGCACGGTCACATCGAAGTCCAGATCGGCGCGCTCGGCGAACTCCGAATACAGCCAGTGACCGCCGAGCAGCATGGCGGCCCGGCCGCTGGCGAACAGGTCGTAGGCCGAAACCGATTGGCGATCCGCGACTTTCGGCGCGACGCCGTGCCGTAACGCCAGGTCGGCGTAGAACTGCACCCCGGCCGCGAATCGAGGATCGCCGACATTCGCGCGAACCGGCGCGACCGGCGGGGTGAACCACTCGACGCCGTTGTTCATCCCGAAGCAGGCGGCCGAATAGGCGGGCACCCACCCGTCGACGAAACCCCACTGCCGGTCCCGGCCGGTACCCCGCGTCAGAGCCTTTGCGGTCGACAGGAATTCGTCGAAGCTCCACGCCGCGTCCCAACTCGACGGCGCGACCACACCCGCCCGCGCGAACAGCTCACGGTTGTAGTACAGGAACACCCCGGACCACTGCTCGGGCAGGGCGAATTGCCCACCGCCGTAACCGAACACGTCGTAGAGCTCGGGGTACCCGTCCTCCCGCAATGACGCCCCGACCGGATCGCGAGCCAGGAGTTCCCGCAGATCCAGCAGCACACCCCGTTCGGCCAGGCCCGCGTACAGCAGCTCCCAGGCCATCAGCACGTCGGGGCATCTGCCCCCGGCGCAGTAGGTCAGCATCTGCTGCAACGGATCCGGGCCCGACAGGATGGTCCGGACCTCGATGTCGGGGCGATGCCGCCGGAAGGCGTCGATGATCCGCGTTCGCGCCCGCGCCTCCTCGGGGCGCGCCTGGAAGAAGAAGGTCAGCGCGTCGTCATCGGCGCCCCCGCAGCCGGAGGCCAGCAATGGTGCGGCGATCATCGATCCGAGCACGGTCCGGCGACGCACGACGACCTCCCTCCGCGACGGCGACCAGGACAGTGGCATTCGACGGACGCGGCGACGCCGCCGCGGACCAGCACGGCAGCTTACGCAGTACCACGCTGCGGGACATGGCAACACGCGAGCATCCGGGAATCCCGGCTGCGGGATGTCGGCGCGGTATGCGACCATTCGTCCCGAATGTTCGGACTTGGTGAAGTCGGCCCGCGGGTGCGTCGGTTCGGCTACGTTGTGTCCGTTTCCACAAGACCCGAGTGAGAAGTACGGGAGAGTAGCTGGCATGGCGACGACCACCGAATACCTCCGAACGGACCCCGATCTACCTCCCGTCGGCGTGGTCGATCGCGCTTCCCTGTCCCCGGTGAAGAAGGGCGTCTTCCTCGTCGTCGCCGTCCTCGGCGCGGTCGCCTGGGCCGTCCTGGCCATCGCGCGCGGCGAGAGCGTCAACGCGGTGTGGATCGTGGTCGCCGCGGTGTGCACCTACGTCATCGCCTACCAGTTCTACGCCCGGCTCATCGAGTACCGGATCACCAAGCCGCGCGACGATGTCGCCACGCCCGCCGAGGAACTCGAGAACGGCAAGGACTACATGCCGATGGACCGGCGGGTCCTGTTCGGCCATCACTTCGCCGCCATCGCGGGCGCCGGGCCGCTCGTCGGTCCCGTACTCGCGGCGCAGATGGGCTATCTGCCCGGCACGATCTGGATCGTCGTCGGCGTCGTGCTGGCCGGCGCGGTGCAGGACTATCTGGTGCTGTGGATCTCGGTCAAGCGGCGCGGGCGCAGCCTCGGGCAGATGGCCCGCGAGGAACTCGGCCTGTTCGGCGGCGTCGCCGCGCTGCTCGCCGTGCTGGCGATCATGGTGATCCTGCTGGCGGTGCTGGGCATCGTCGTGGTCAACGCGCTGGCCGCCACGAAGGGCGCCGACGGGCAGCTGCACGGCGGCAGTCCGTGGGGCGTGTTCTCGATCTCGATGACCATTCCGATCGCCGTGCTCATGGGGTTGTACCTGCGGTATGTGCGGCCGGGCAAGGTCGGCGAGGTGTCGCTGGCCGGCTTCGCGCTGTTGCTGCTGGTCATCATCTCCGGTCGGTGGGTGTCCGAATCCGGTTGGGGGCGTGACCTTTTCACGCTGTCCGGGACGACCATTGCCTGGATGCTGATCATCTACGGGTTCGTCGCGTCGGTGCTGCCGGTGTGGTTGCTGCTCGCGCCGCGCGACTACCTGTCGACGTTCATGAAGATCGGATTCATCGTGCTGCTGGCGCTCGGCGTGGTCTTCACCATGCCGGTGCTGAAGGCGCCCGCGGTATCCCAGTTCGCGGGCAACAGCAGCGGTCCTTCGTTCGCGGGCAGCCTGTTCCCGTTCCTGTTCATCACGATCGCGTGCGGGGCGCTGTCCGGATTCCACTCGCTGGTCTCCTCCGGCACCACACCCAAACTGCTGCAGAAGCAGTCCCAGGCCCGCATGATCGGCTACGGCGGCATGCTGATGGAGTCGTTCGTGGCGGTCATGGCGATCATCGCGGCGAGCATCCTCGACCAGCACCTGTACTTCGCCATGAACGCGGGCGCGGGACTCACCGGCGGCACCGCCGACAAGGCCGCGGCCTACACCAACGGCCTCGGGCTGGGCGGCACGCCGATCACCGCGGCCGAGTTGAACCAGACGGCGGCCAATGTGGGCGAGTCGACGATCGTCTCGCGCACCGGCGGCGCGCCCACATTGGCGGTCGGCATGGCCGAGGTGATGCACAAGTTCATCGGCGGTACGGGACTCAAGTCGTTCTGGTACCACTTCGCGATCATGTTCGAGGCGCTGTTCATCCTCACCACGATCGACGCGGGCACACGCGTGGCGCGCTTCATGCTCTCCGACACCCTCGGCAACCTGGGCGGGCCGGCGCGGCGGTTCAAGGATCCGTCGTGGCTGCCGGGCGCGTGGCTGTGCTCGCTGCTGGTCGTGGCGGGCTGGGGTTCGGTGCTGCTGATGGGCGTGACCGATCCGCTGGGCGGCATCTACACGCTGTATCCGCTGTTCGGCATCGCCAATCAGCTGCTGGCCGCGGTCGCGCTGACCGTCGTGCTGGTGATCGTGGTGAAGAAGGGCCTGCTGAAGTGGGCGTGGATTCCGGCGCTGCCGCTGATCTGGGATCTGATCGTCACCATGACGGCGTCGTGGCAGAAGATCTTCTCCGCGGACAAGAACCTCGGCTACTGGAAGCAGCACAGTATCTACTCCGACGCGCGGGCGGCCGGGAAGGTGCTCGCGCCCGCCAAGACCATGGCCGATATGGACAAGGTGGTGCGCAACACCGCGATTCAGGGCACCTTGTCCATCGTGTTCGCGGTGCTGGTGTTGATCGTGGCGATCACCGGCCTGCTGGTGTGCGTCCGGGCGCTGCGCAAGGGCGGCGGGCCGACCGCGGAGACGCCCGAGGTGCCGTCGAAGATCTTCGGCCCCAGCGGTTTTCTCACCAGCACGGCCGAGAAGGAGGTGCAGCGGGAATGGGACGAGCTGGCGAAGGCGGGCAAGGTCCGGATTCCGGGGGCGGCACACGCCTCGGCGCGGGAGTGAGCGCCGTCCTGGGTACGGGCCGGGCACTGATCCGGTACGTGAACGCCGTCATCGGCGGGGAGGACTACGCCCGCTACGTGGAGCATCTGCGGCGAAATCACCCCGACCGGGCCGTGCCGACGGAACGAGAGTACTGGCGGGAGCGGTACGCCGCGGCGGACCGCAACCCGACCACCCGGTGCTGTTGAGCGGAATTCGCGGGCGCCCCAGCACATAACGAGCAATCGTTTCATAGCCAGACCGAATGACCATGAAACGTTGTATCGCGGGGGTAGCTGTCTGTTTTCCGCTAGCGCGGATCCGCTCGGGCTGACATGGTGGAACCCGTGAGTGCGAACGGTCTGGACTTCGAGCGTTGTTACCGTGCCGTGGCGACCCGCGACGCCCGTTTCGACGGGCATTTCGTGACCGCGGTGCGCACCACCGGAATCTATTGCCGCCCATCGTGTCCGGCTATCACCCCGAAGCGCTCCAATGTCACGTTCCTGCCCACCGCGGCGGCCGCCCAACAGGGCGGCTTCCGCGCCTGCCGCCGCTGCCTGCCCGACGCGACCCCCGGATCCCCGCTGTGGAACACCCGCGCGGACCTGGCGGCGCGGGCCATGCGCCTGATCGCCGACGGTGTGATCGAGCGCGGTGGCGTGCCCGCGCTGGCAGGGGCGCTGGGGTACTCGCAACGTCAGCTGACCCGGGTGCTGACCTCCGAGCTCGGCGCGGGACCGCTGGCCCTGGCGCGGGCGCATCGCGCGCACACCGCGCGGCTGCTGATCCAGACGACGCGAATGTCCATGTCGGACATCGCCTTCGCGGCCGGTTTCGCCAGCATCCGGCAGTTCAACGACACCGTGCGCGAGGTGTTCGCGGTGAGCCCGACGGTGTTGCGGGAGGAGTCCCGGCGCTCGCGCGGTGACACCCTGCCCGCCACCAACGGCATGCTCACTCTCCGTTTGCCTTATCGCGAGCCGCTGGACAAGCCGTGGCTGGAGTGGTTCCTGTCCTCGCACGCGGTGCCCGGCATCGAGCAGTGGGAGGACGGCACCTACACCCGCAGCCTACGGACGCCGCACGGGCACGCTACGGCTCGGCTGAGCATTCAGACCGGGCACGTCCGGGCGGCGCTCGCGCTGCACGACATGCGGGACCTCGCGCCGACGGTGGCACGCCTGCGACATCTGCTGGACCTGGACGCCGATCCCATCGGCATCGACGAGGGGCTGGCGAACGGCTTCCACGGGATGCCGGTGAGCCCCGGCATCCGGGTGCCCGGCTGTCTGGACGCCGAGGAGTTGTTGCTGCGCACGATGATCGGGCAGCAGATCTCGGTCTCGGCGGCGGCCACGCATACGGCGCGATTGGTGGAGGCGCTGGGCGAGACGGTGAGCGGGCCGGTGCCGCGGCTGTTCCCGTCGGCCGAGGCGATCGCCGACCGAGGGGCGGAGGTGCTGACCGGGCCGACGCGGCGGACCACCTCCATCCTGTCGGCGGCGCGCGCTCTGGCGTCGGGCGAGCTGGCGTTGCACGCGGGCCGGACGGCAGCGGACGTGCGGCGGGATCTGCTGGCGCTGGACGGGGTCGGGCCGTGGACGGCCGATTACGTGACCATGCGGCTGCTGGCGGATCCGGACATCCTGTTGCATACGGATCTGGTCGTGCGGCGGGGGGCGACGCTGCTCGGGATCGATCTGACGGAGACCGCGCGGTGGGCGCCGTGGCGATCGTATCTCTCGATGCATCTGTGGAAGCGCGCGCTGGCCGAGCGGACCAGCGGCGCGGCCAATGGGGTGGCGGCCCGGTCCGTCGTGAAAGTGGGAGCGCAGCAATGATTTTCGCGGATGTCGCGACGGTGGATACCGCGGCGGGACCGTTCACGGCGATCGTCGATTCGGACGGTGCGGTATTGGCGTCGGGCTGGACGGCCGACCCCGAGGACCTGCGTCCCGTCATCCACCCCACCCTGCGCCCCACCCAACTGCGCCAACGAGATTCACTGGGCCCGGTCACCGACGCCGTCCTCCGATACCACGAGGGCGACATCCTCGCGATCGACGCCATCACCGTCCGCCAACTCTCCGGCCCATTCCTCGTCCACGCCTGGGAAGTCCTCCGCAAGATCCCCGCCGGCTCCCCCATCACCTACACCACCTACGCCGAACGCTCCGGCCGCCCCGAAGCCATCCGCGCCGCCGCCAACGCCTGCGCCCGCAACGCCGCCGCCCTCTTCGTCCCCTGCCACCGAGTCCTCCGAACAGACGGCAGCCTGGGCGGATTCCGCTGGGGGCTCCCGATCAAACGCTGGCTGCTCGACCACGAAGCCACCGCGACCAAGGTTCGGCAGTACAGCCGCACTCTTTATTTGGATCCGCACTCGTTGTAAGGGGATGTAGGGGGTGCGGATTTGAATAAGGGGTGCGGGTGGGGGTGGGGCTTATTTGGGGCTATCGGGTGGGGGTGTCAGGCGACGATGGTTTGGAGGTGGGAGCCGGTGGGGTTGCGGATTACGTGGAGGCGGCTGGGGATTCGTTGGCGCATTTCGTCTACGTGGGAGACGACGCCTACGACTCGGCCGCCGGAGCGGAGTTCGTCGAGGACGGACATGACGGCGTCGAGGGTGTCGGCGTCGAGGCTGCCGAAGCCCTCGTCGATGAAGAGGGTGTCGAGGACGAGGCCGCCGGATTCGGCGGAGACGACGTCGGCGAGGCCGAGGGCCAAAGACAGTGAGGCCATGAAGGTTTCGCCGCCGGAGAGGGTTTTGGCGGGGCGGATGGCGCCGGTGTAGTCGTCGCGGATGTCGAGGCCCAGACCACCGCGGCGGCCGCGCGGACCGGCGGCGTCGGAGTGGACGAATTCGTAACGGCCGCCGGACATTCGGCGCAGGCGGACCGAACCGGCCAGGGCGACCTCCTCCAGCCGGGCGGCCAGAACGTAGGAGCGCAGGGACATCTTGCGGTTGTTGGCGCCACGGCCCGCGACGACGTCGGCGAGTTCGGCCAGTTCGTCGTGCGCGGTCTGCATGGGCGTGATGTGGTCGACCGCCGCCCACAGTTGTCCGCTGAGATCCTCCAGATCCGAGACGCGACGCGTCGCCTCGGCGTGGGCCGCGATCGCGGCCTCGTGACATGAACGCGCCTGTGCGACAGCCGCTTCCACGGCGGCGAGATCGCCGGGTTCGGTGGTCGCGGCGGCCTGGATGTCCGGCTCGGCCAGAACCTTCTCGGCGTGGGCTCGGACCTCCCCGGCGGCCGTGAGTTCGGCCTCGATATCGGCCTGCTGCCGCGCGGTCCGGGCGGCCGCGTCGACGATCTTGGCGTATGCCGCCAGCACCGCGTAGTCCGGTTCGGCCGCGCCGTCGGTGACGACCGGCTCGCCCTCGCTGATCAGACCGGCGGAGCGCGCGGTCAGTTCGACGCGGCGGGCGGCGGCGGTGAGATGGTCTCGCGCCGAGGCGGTTTCGGTGCGGGAGGAGCGCAGGGCGGTGGCGTCGGCGATCAGCGCCTCGAGGCGGGCGCGACGGCGTTCCACCGTGCCGTCGGCTCCGGCGGCGAGACGCAGCCGTTCGGTGACCTCGGCGAGGCGGCGGTCCGCGGCGGAGATGCGTTCGGCCACCGCGCCGGTACGGCCCTCGGCGTCGCGGAGTTCCTCCTGAAGGTTCGTGTCCTCGGTGCGCAGGCGGGCGAGTTCGACGGTGAGGTCGTCGTGGCGGGCGGCGATGGTGTTGGCCGCCTGGTAGCGGGTGGTCGCGGCGTCGAGGGACGCGGTCAGCTCCGCGGTATCGCCGTCGCCGCCGCGTTCGGTGAGGATCTCGCGACGGCGTTGCAGTTCGGTGACGCGCGCCAGGGCGCGTTCGCGGGCGGTCTCGGCGGCGCGTTCGGCGGCGACGGCCTTCTCCTCGTCCGCCTTGGAGGCGGCGGCCGCGACGGGTCGCGCGGGGGCGGGGTGCTCGGTCGAACCGCACACGCTGCACGGATCGCCCGCGTTCAGAGCGCCCGCCAATTCGGCCGCCATTCCGGCCAATCGGCGTTCGCGGACGTCGAGGGTGTGCTCGCGGGCGTCGTTGTGGGCGGCGCGCGCCGAGTCGTGCTCGGCCTCGGCGCGGGCGAGATCCGCGCGCACCCGGATCAGTTCGACGGCGGCGGTCGCGGCGGCCCGCAGGCGCTCACAGTCGGCGGCGAGGCCGGGGAGTTCGGCGACGGCGTCGGCGGCCTCGCGCAGGCGGACTTCGGCGGCGCGAATGGCCTCGGGGAGTTGAGCGCGCCTGGCGGAGAGCGTCTTCAGTCGAGCGGTGAGCCGGGCGTGCTCCTCGCGGAGGGCGGCGAGGTCGGTGCGGAGGCGGCGGGCCGAATCGGCGTCACTGCGGACCTCGTCCAGGGCGCCGATTTGCGTGGTCCAGCGTTGGACGGCTTGCTCGATGCCGGAGGGTTGGGGTGAGTTCGGTTGCGGCTCAGCGTCTTCGGGCTCCAGCGCTACTGCTCGATCGGCCACCGTTCGCAGCGGCCCGGTCCGGCGTGTGGGCCTCGAAGGCTCCTTCGTGACGATGTCGAAGAGGCCCGGTTCGTCGTCGAACAGGCTCGGTTCGTCCGAGTTCGGGGCGGGGAAGAGGCCGAGTTCGTCGCCCGTCGGCGTCCGCCGCGCTCCAGCGGCGTCCGCGTCACCTGCCGCACCGTCCGACGGCCCTGCCGCTCCCGTTTCCGTGCCCCTTGCCCGACCGTCCGAGAAGCCTCCCCCTCCCGTTACCGTGCTCCTTGCCCGACCGCCTGACAATCCTCCCGCTTCCGTTTCCGTGTCATTTGCCCGACCGCCTGACGACCCTCCCGCTCCCGTTTCCGTGTCGTCCGAATTCGCCTGCTCGCCATCGACATTCGAGCCGAACGTCCCACCCGCAGCCTCAGAGTCGCTCCCACCCGTACCCGAACCAGCACCACCCCCCGCCTCCACATCCCCCGCCAACGGTTCGACGGCCCGCAGATCCTCGCCCCATTCGGTACCCGCCAATTCCCCCTCGGCGAGATCCCTTGCCGCCCAATACGTCCCACTGATCTCGAGACTGGCGGGTTCGAGCAGCCGCCCGGCGAGACGCTCCGCCAGCGAACGCGACTCATCGGCCCGACGGCGGACCGTCACCGCCGCGGCCCGCGCCTCCGCCAGCCCGGCGGCCACCGGTTCGGCGCGGCGGGAGCGGTCGAGTTCGTCGCGCCGCTGGCTACGCAGGTCGGCCGCGGCGTGGTACTCGGCGAGCTGGGCGCGGGCGGTGGTCAGCCGCCTATGCAGGTCGTGCAGGCGGCGCTGTTGATCCGCCGCCGCCTGGGCCTGTGTCGAATCCTGTTGGCAGCGTGCGAGTTCGGCGGCCGCTTCGGTGGCGCGGGTGCGGGCGGTGGCCAGCAGGCGTTGCGACCACTCCACGGCCTCCAAGGGTCCGATGGCCTCCGTCGGGCCGAGACCCGCCACGCCGCCGATCCGGGCGGTGAGCCGATCGATGTGCTGCCGCCGCGTCTCCAGCTCGGCCTGACCGTCGCGTCGCCGCTGGGCCAGCCACTGTTCGGCCGTCCCGAAACGCTCTGTGTCGAAGAGCTTTTCGAGCAGCTTCTCGCGATCCTCGTTGTCCGCCCGCAGGAATCGCGCGAAATCGCCCTGCGGCAGCAACACCACCTGGAAGAACTGGTCGGCGCTCATCCCGAGCAGCCGGTTCACCTCATCGCCGATATCCGGTATGCGCGAGAGGTTTTGGCCGTGCCCGTCCAGCCATTCGAGTGTGGCCGCCGCATTCTCGGTGCGAAATCCCGTGCCGCGCTTCTTGGGTCGCTGGAACTCCGGTGTGCGGATGAGCCGCAGCCGCCGACCGCCCAACGTCGCCTCCAACAGCACCCGCGGCGGGGTCTGGGGGTCGGCGTGATCGGAATGCAGCCGCTTGCTCTCCCCGCGCGCGCCCGGCACCCGGCCGAACAGCGCGAAGGCGATCGCGTCCAGCACGGTGGTCTTCCCCGCACCGGTCTGCCCGTGTAGCAGGAACAGCCCGTCCGCGCCGAGTTCGTCGAAGTCGACCGTCGCGGTCTCGGCGAAGGGACCGAACGCGGTGACCTCCAGCCGGTGCAGCCTCACGCCCGGCCTCCTGTCGCCGATACGGGCTGGTGGACACAGAATTCGCCGAGCAGCCGGAGGCCACGAGCGCGGGCCGGGCGGCGTGGCGGATAGGCCTGCCCGTCATCGTCGGCGTGCGAGGAGTCCGTCATGCCGACAGTTCCTCCGAAACCTCGCGGACCACCTCGGTTTCGGCCGTCGCGGCGGCCAGTGCGCGCTCCAGCCAGTGCAGTTCGGTGGGCGTCGGGTCGCCTCGGACGTCGGCGAGGAAGGTGTGGGCGATCTCGGTGTCCCGGCGACCGTGCACGCGTTCGCGGTACCGCAGCTCCGGATTGCCCTCGGGGCGGGACCATTCGACGTGCACGGCGTGCGGGAAGCGGTCGCGGAGGCGGCGCAGGGCGTCGATCGGGCGGGCGTGGTCGGTCAGCGTGGCCGAGATGTAGTGGGTCTCGCAGTCGGCGTGGGCGGGATCGGCGAGCAGGTCGTCCAGGGTGCCGGTCAGCTGGGTCAGCCCGCGGACCTGGGGCAGCTCGCGGCGGCGCACCTCGGCCAGGCCGTCGGCGTCGAAATCGAGCAGCCACACCGCTTTTCGATGGGACCGCTCGGCGAACGAGTACGGCAGCGGGGAACCGGAGTAGCGGACGGACTCGGTGAGGGTCTGTGGCGAGTGCAGGTGCCCGAGGGCCACGTAGTCGATGCCGTCGAACGCGCTCGCGGGGACCGTCTCGACGCCGCCGACGGAGATCGATCGTTCCGAACCGGTCGCCTCGCCGCCGACGACGAACGCGTGGGCCAGCACGATCGAGCGCGGGTCGCCGCGCCGGGCCAGATCGGCGCGGATCCGGGCCATGGCGGCCTCGAGGATCTCGGCGTGCGAGCGGGCCTGCGGCACACCGAGTTCGACGCGGGTGATCTCGGGCTCCAGGTACGGAATGCCGTAACAGGCGATTTCGCCGTATTCGTCCGAAAGCGCGATCGGGCGGTCCACGTCGGCGACGGTGGTGCGCAGATGCAGTCCGCCCGCCGCCGCGAAACTCCCGAGCGCGCCGAGCCGCGTCGGCGAGTCGTGGTTGCCGGAGGTGGCGACGATGACCGCCCCGGCGGCGCGAATGGCCTCGAAACCCTTGTTGCACACCGCGATCGCGTCAGCGCTCGGGATCGACCGATCGTAGACGTCGCCCGGTAGCAGCACCACCTCGACGCCCTCGGCGGCCACGATCTCGGCGATGGCCGCCAGCGAACGTTCCTGGTCGGCAAGCAGATCGACGCCGTGGAAGGTGCGCCCCACATGCCAGTCCGAGGTGTGCAGCATCCGCATGCCGCGAAACCGTAGGGCATGACACCGACAGAGTCGAAACCGCCGGGCCGGTCGTGGCGCGAAAACGCCACTTTGTCGGTGGCATACGGCACTATCGGCTGCATGACCGCACCGATGCTGTTCGCGCTGCTGTTGGTGTTCTGTGCCGGAGTCGGGCTGGGCTGGCTGGGTTGTGTCGCGCGGGCGGGACAGCGCGCGGCCCGCGCCGAGGCGAGCCTGGCGGCGTTGCGCGACAACGAGCGACTGCTCCGCCAGTCCCTGAGCGCGGCGAGCGAGGATGCGGCACGGCGCAATTCGCACGCCGTCGGCGCGCTGGTGGAGCCGCTGCGGGAGGCGGTGAACGCGCTCGAACAGCACATTCGTCAGGTCGAGCACAGTCGCATCAACGCGTATTCCGGTCTGCGCGAACAGGTCGCGGGCATGCAACGGCTCTCGCATCAGCTGTCCACGCAGACCGGTCAACTGGTGTCGGCGCTGCGCGCGCCGCAGGTGCGGGGACGCTGGGGCGAGATCCAGTTGGAGCGGGTCGTGGAACTGGCGGGCATGTCGCGGCACTGCGATTTCGACACCCAGGTCACCGGCACCGGACGCGACGGCGGCGTGCGCCCCGATCTGGTGGTGCGACTCGCGGGCGGGCGGCAGATCGTCGTGGACGCCAAGGTGCCGCTCACCGCGTATCTGGACGCGACCGCCGAGGAGGACTTCCGGCTGCGCGGCGAGCATCTCACCCGGCACGCCAAACATCTGCGCGCCCATATCGATCAGCTGTCGGACAAGGCGTATTGGGCGGCGTTCGACCCGTCCCCGGAATTCGTGGTGCTGTTCGTCCCGGGCGATCCGTTCCTGGACGCCGCGCTCACCACCGACGCGGGTCTGCTGGAGTACGCCTTCGGGCGGAACGTGATCCTGGCCACCCCGACCACGCTGATCGCCTTGCTGCGCACGGTCGCCTACGGCTGGCGGCAGGAGGCGCTGTCCCGCGATGTGGCGACCATTCAGCAACTGGGTCGCGAGCTGTACACGAGGCTGAGCACGACCGGTACGCATCTGGATCGGCTCGGCGCGCAATTGGGCAAATCGGTCGAGGCGTTCAATCAGACGGTGGCGACGGTCGAATCGCGGGTCATGGTGACCGCGCGGCGGCTGCACGAACTCGAGATCGGCGATCGGGACGTGCCCGACATCCGGCGTGTCGACGCGTGGCCGCGGGCCGTGGAATGCGTCGACACCAGCGATTGACCAGCCCTTCCGCCCGGCCTCGACACACGTTTCGGTCGCTACCGATAGTGTGCTTTACGTGGCAGCTACCCAACGCGACCGATCCGAGGTGCCGGCATCGCACCGATCGATCATTCCGTCGGTGCCCGGCGTCCCGGCCGGGGCGGCGGTCTTGATCGCGGTGGCGTGCACGTTCATCGGATTCTTCATTGATTCCGGGGGCAGCGGCAAGGATCTGACGCACGTGTTCGCGGCGGCCTACATCATCGGATGTGTGCTGGCGGCGCTGGTAGTGCGCTATCGCGGCCTGTTCACCACCATGGTGACCCCGCCGCTGCTGCTGTTCGTGGCGGTGCCGCTGGCGTATCAGCAACTGATCGGCCACAGCTCGACCTCGCTCAAGGACATCCTGCTGAATCTGGCCATCCCCCTGGTGAATCGGTTCCCGGTGATGGCCATCGCGACGTTGCTGGTGCTGGCCGTCGGGGCCGTGCGGATGTATCTGCACCGCCAGGAGGCCGGGCCGGGCCGGAGCGGGGATCGCGTCCGCAAGGGCGATTCGTGGGGGCCGCGGCCGTCGGCCGAGCGCGCGCGGCGGGGGCGGTCCTCGGCCGGGGAGAAGGCGCGGCGGGGCCGTCCGGAGAAGGGCGATCCCGAGGGGACGTCCCGCACGGGCCGCCGTCCCGGTGCGAAGACCGCCGAGCGTCCGGCCGCGAAAACCGGGGAACGCTCGTCGAGAGTGCCGCCCGGTTCGGGCTATTCGCGTGGTTCCGAACGGACGGCCGGGGCCGAGCAGCCGCGCCGCGGTCGACCGCAGCGCAGCGGTGAGGTTCCCCCGCATCCGCGGCCCAATGTCCGCTACCGCGAACGGGATTCGGGCCGCATCGAACACTGACGTGCCGCACCGGCACTGCCCGCCGGGCGGCACGTCGCGGTGCCCGTTCGTCCCTCCGGCACCGGCCCCACGTGTGGCATATCGGTGGGGCGGCGATGTCGTTACGGCCCAGGGCGATTCGCGGGTGGCGCGAATCACATTCGGGGCGTTTTGATTCCGATGGTGGCGGCGTATTCGGCGGCGAGCCAGGGAGCTAGATCGTCGATGACGAGGTCGAGGACGGGCGGATCGGCGTGCGGGGCGCGGGCGGCGGTGGCGGCGCGGCGCATCTGGTCGGCTCGGTGCGGGTAGTAGTGGGCGAAGACGTCGGCGGAGCGGGCGAGGTCGCTGGTCCAGCCGCCCCAGCGGGGCATGACGAGAGTCAGCCCGGTGCGGACCGTGCGGCGGGAGATCTGCCTGGTCAGGCGGGTTCGTTCGGCGTCGGTGCGGCATGCGGCCCGGCGTTCGGCCCAGGTGGGGAGGAGGAGATGGAGGTCGCCGTTGGTCTCGCGGGCCAGCAGGGTGGTCGGGCGGTAGCGCGGCAGGTGGGTGGCGAGGTCGTCGCCGAGGAGTGGGGTGCACAGGCAGGCGACGAACCAGCCGAGGTCGTGGCGTTCGAGGTCGCTGAGCAGGGTGGTCGTGGTGGCGAAAAGTATTGCGGCGCCGTTGATTTCGGGGTGCGCGGCGTCCAGTTCGGTGGAGATCGCGGTGGCGTCGGCGCGGTCGGTGTCGGTGGGTTCGGCGTGCATCGCGAGCAGTAGGTCGAGATCGGACAGCCCCTCGACCGCTGTTCCACGCGGGACGCTGCCGTACAGGTAGGCGCTGTGCAGGCGCTCCGGTCCGAAGGTCCGCGCGATCGCGGCGCGAGCGTGCGCGACGATGGGTTCGAATCGCGGCTGGACCCGTTCGAGCGAACCCTCCCGGGCAATGAATCCCTCGGCGTCCAGCCCCTCGACCGGCTCACCCCTCAACCCGTTCACCTCATGCCCGGCCTTCCCAGGTTCGGCAACTCCAGCCGCACCCTTTATTTGGATCCGCACTCGTTGCAGGGCCCTGAAAGGGGTGCGGATTCGAATAAAGGGTGCGGCTGGGTTGCCGTACCTGGGGTGGTTGGCCCTTGGGTTGCTGTATGGGGGACCGTCCCTGTGTGGGATTGGTCAGCGGCGGGTGGGGCGGAGTTCGCGGGGGAGGGCGAAGACGAGGGTTTCGTTGGCGGTGGTTACCGGGTGGACGTCGGCGAAGCCGTGGTCGGCGAGGAGGTCCAGGACGCCGCGGACGAGGATTTCGGGGACCGAGGCGCCGGAGGTTACGCCGACGGTGTGGATGTTCTCGAGCCAGGACGGGTCGACCTCGCGGGCGAAGTCGACGAGGTGGGCGGCGCGGGCGCCCGCGTTGAGGGCGACCTCGACCAGACGCTTGGAGTTGGAGGAGTTGCGCGAGCCGACCACGATGACCAGATCGCATTCGGGGGCCATGGCCTTGACCGCGGTCTGACGGTTGGACGTGGCGTAGCAGATGTCGTCGCTCGGCGGGTCCTGCAACTTGGGGAAGCGCTCGCGCAGGCGCTGCACGGTCTCCATGGTCTCGTCGACCGAGAGAGTGGTCTGGGAGAGCCAGATCACCTTGTTCTCGTCGCGGACGGTCACATTCGCGACCGAGTCGGGGCCGTCGACCAGCTGCACGTGGTCGGGCGCCTCACCGGCGGTGCCCTCGACCTCCTCGTGGCCCTCGTGGCCGATGAGCAGGATGTCGAAGTCGTCGCGGGCGAAGCGCTTGGCCTCCTGATGCACCTTGGTGACCAGCGGGCAGGTGGCGTCGATGGTGTGCAGGTTGCGCGCGGCGGCGGCCTCGTGCACCGCGGGCGAGACGCCGTGCGCGGAGAACACCACGACCGCGCCCTCGGGCACCTCGTCGGTGTCGTCGACGAAGACGACACCGCGCTCGCGCAGCGTCTCCACGACGTGCCGGTTGTGCACGATCTCCTTGCGGACGTAGATC
The DNA here is from genome assembly GCF_053588115.1 of Nocardia sp. NPDC003482. Classification (NCBI taxonomy): domain Bacteria; kingdom Bacillati; phylum Actinomycetota; class Actinomycetes; order Mycobacteriales; family Nocardiaceae; genus Nocardia; species Nocardia sp. NPDC003482. The sequence goes on along the minus strand of NZ_JBSFPI010000012.1, from coordinate 25,953 downwards.
GGCGCGCCGTGCTTGTCGAGCGTGCGCTCCACGGTCTCCACCGCCCGGTCCACCCCGGCGCAGTACCCCCGCGGCTCGGCGAGCAGCACCCGCTTCGTGGCACCGGTCACAGCGGACCCGGCCGACCGCGCGATTCCGACGTTCAAGGGGATTGCCGACGACATGCCCCCAGCTTACGTGGCTCACCGTGCGCGGCCACCGCGAGCCGCTGACCTCACGGAGACCGCCGACCGATATCCTCGACGGACACCGCACCACCGATCCCTGGGGGCCGCTTTGCATCACACGGCATTTCGGGCAGGCTAGGACTATGTTCCGACCGCCGTTCATCGCCCGCGTCGCCGCCGGTGCCGCCGTTTACGCGATCGAGGAAACTCGTCGGCTACCCACGGTGGCAATGAATTTCCCGATCACCGCCATCAGTCGCCTGCTGCAGACGACCATGCACACGCAGCAGTTCGTGACCAGCCTGGCGCTCAAGGGCGACCTCGTTTTCGACCGCCTCGCCAACCGTCCCGTGGAACAGCCCGAATGGGCGACCTTCGACGAGGACGAGATCGACGAACAAACCCCCGGTTTCGCCGCGGACACGAGCCGCAAGAGCCGTTTCGATCTGTACGACGAGCCCGAGCCGACCTCGGCGCAGAGCAATTTCAACGCCCCGCAGCCGCCCGCGGAGACCGACGCCGTCGTGCCGCGTCCGCTCGCGCCGGAGAGCGATTTCACCGCGCCGCAGCCGACGACAGCGCCGGACGACTCCGAGCCGGAGACCGAAAGCGCTTCCGCCGCAACGGCTTCCAGCAATGGCAAGCCGGAGACCATCGACACTCCCGAGGTCGCGGTCCGCTTCGACTACGAGAACATGACCCTGGCGCAGCTGCGCGCCCGGCTGCGCGTGCTCACCCTCGACGACCTCGCCACCCTGCTCGAATACGAGCTGAAGACCCGCGACCGGGCCCCGTTCGTGACCATGCTGACGAATCGGATCGCCACAGTGCAGGCCAAGTGAGCGATCCCCGCGGGAATTCGCCGCAGAATCCCTGGCCGGTCCGCAGCATCGCCGTCAAGGTCGCGCAGTGGATCGATCGGCTCGGCAGTGTCTGGGTCGAGGGGCAGATCACCCAGATCAATCTGCGGCCGGGGGCGCGCACGGCGTTCCTCGTGCTGCGCGATCCCGCGGCGGACATGTCGCTGTCGATGACGTGCGAGTCGGAGCTGTTGCGCGCGGCGGCCGTGCCGTTGCAGGAGGGCAGCCGCGTCGTCGTGTACGGCAAACTGTCCTATTTCACCGGGCGCGGCACGATCTCGTTGCGCGTCACCGAGATTCGGCCCGTCGGCATCGGGGAGCTGCTGGCGCGCATCGAGCGGTTGAAGGCGTTGCTGGCGGCGGAGGGGCTGTTCGATCAGCGGTTGAAGCGGCCGATTCCGTTCCTGCCCAGGACGATCGGGTTGATCACCGGGCGGGCGAGCGCCGCCGAACACGATGTGCTGACCGTCGCGCGGGGACGCTGGCCCGCGGTGCGGTTCGAGGTCCGCAACACCGCGGTGCAGGGACCGACGGCGGTGCCGCAGATTCTGGAGGCGCTGGCCGAGCTGGATCGTGATCCGGCGGTCGAGGTGATCGTGCTCGCGCGCGGCGGCGGCAGCGTGGAGGATCTGCTGCCGTTCTCCGACGAGACGCTGTGCCGGGCCATCGTGGCGGCGACGACGCCGATCGTCAGCGCGATCGGGCACGAGCCGGACAATCCGATCTCCGACTACGTGGCCGATCTGCGCGCGGCCACGCCGACCGACGCGGCGAAGCGGATCGTGCCCGACGCGGCGGCGGAGTTGGCGCTGGTCACGGAGTTGCGGGAACGGTCGGCGGCGGCGTTGCGGGGGTGGGTGGATCGGGAGGGGCGCGCGCTCGCCCAGCTGCGGTCGCGGCCCGTACTGGCCGAACCGCTGCGGCTGCTCGATCAGCGCTACGACGAGGCCGAGCGGCTGCGGACGGCGGCGCGGCGGGCCGTCGACCATGTCATCACCACGCAGGCGACCGCCACCCGGCATCTGCGCGAGAAACTCACCGCGGTGGGTCCGGCCGCCACGCTGGCGCGGGGATACGCTGTGGTGCAACGGGTTTCGGGGAACGAACGGCACGTGATCCGCGCGGTGGCCGATTCGCCGCCCGGCACTCAGCTGCGGATCCGCGTCACCGACGGCGCGGTCACCGCGGCCGCGCTCGGCAGCCAGATCCTGACCACCGACCGGAAGGAGTCACCCGATGAGCGCCGATGATCTCGCCGAGATCGCGACCTTCGGGTACGAACGCGCCCGCGACGAGCTGGTCAATGTCGTGAAGATGCTGGAACAGGGCGGGATGGATCTCGACGACTCGCTGGCGCTGTGGGAGCGGGGCGAGGCGCTGGCCAACCGCTGCGAGGAACATCTCGCGGGCGCCCGCAAGCGCGTCGAGGACGCCCTGTCGCGACGTTCGGACGGTGCGTCCTGATCCGGCGGGTGGTGCCCGATCTGCGGGTCGCGGATCTCGCGGCGAGTCAGGAGTTCTACCGGCGCTTGGGTTTTCACGAGGTCATGGATCTGGGGTGGGCGGTCACGCTCGCGTCGCCGGAGCAGCCGACCGCGCAGGTGATGTTGGTGAGCGCGGAAACCGAGGCGCCGCAACCGGATATCAGCGTGGAGGTCGCGGATGTGGACGCGGTGTACGCGGCCATGGCCGGGGGCGACATCGTGTACGAACTGCGCGACGAGCCGTGGGGGGTGCGGCGGTTCTTCGTGCGGGATCCGGACGGGACCGTGGTGAACGTGCTCAGCCATCGGGAGTAGGGGCGGGAGTTGGTCTGCCGTGGGCGGTCGGGCCTCGGCGAGAGCGGGGTGCGTCCGATCGGCAAGCGGCGGTTGCCTTTCCGGTCAGCCGTCGGCGATGGCGGCCAGGGTGCGGGCCAGGCGCTCGTGGGTGATGCGCCAGGGGTTCGGGGGTAGGTCGTCGTCGGCGAGCATCTCCAGCATGCGGACGAGTTGGAGATAGCGGACGCGTTCGATGAGGAGGGGGTCGAGGGGGTCCATGCCCGCGCCGTGCAGGAAGGCGGGCCAGGTCTGGTCGATCAGGTCGGAGCCGCCGAGGCCGACCGTCCAAATCCACCAGGCCACGTCGAAGAGGGGGTCGGCCAGGCGGACCGAGCCGAATTCGAGCAGTCCGGTGATCTTGGTGCCCTCGACGAGGACGTTGGCGGGGGTGTAGTCGCCGTGCGCGAGCACCGCCGGACGGCCCTCGAACAGGTCGGGCAGATCCGCCAGGACGTCCTCGATGGTGGCGGTCTGCTTCGGCGTGAGGACCGGGGCGAGGCATTCGGCCCAGGCGTCGGCGCGGGCGGCCAGGTAGTGCGGGCGCGCCCACGAATCGTCGAGTTCCAGGTCGGGACAGGGCAATTCGGCGAAATCGGTCAGCAGTTCGCCCATATCGAAGGCCAGCGCCTGGAGATGCGGGCCGGAGGGTTCGATGTGCGCGGCCGCGGGCTCGCCGGGTAGTTCGTCGAATACGATCCACGGCGGCTCGGCGTCCGCGTCCGCCTTTCGGACGGACGGAAGCGGAATCGCCTTGGCGGCGGCCGATTCTCGCAGCGCACCCAGCACCCGCACCTGCCGCTCGACCTCGCCGCGCTTGCGGCACCGCTGCGCCATCACCCGCGTGCCGTCCGCGAGCGCCACCGTCTCCGCACCGTTCGGCAGCACCCGATCGGCGGCCGTGGCGTCCCCGATCGGCTGCCCCAATGCCTCCTGGAGCCAACCGAAGTCCGCACGATCCACCTGCCCACCCTAGCCGAACTCGGAGAGGGATCCGCCGAAAAGCGCGGCGGAACAAAGGGTGGGGCGCGGCGGAACACGAGGCAGGGCGCGGCGGGGCGCGAGTCATCCAATGACGTTTACGGACAGACTATTTGGTCTTATTTGGGCGGGTTGGGTCTGTGGCGGAGGTAGAGGTCGCGGAGGAGGGCTATTTCGGCGCCGTGGTGGATGGCCTCGCGGTTGATGTGGAGGATGAGGGCGGCGAGGGGGTAGTCGGCGAGGCGGCCCTCGGCGGGGCCGCAGGGGGCGGCGAGGGCCTCGGGGGTGAGGGCTCGGACGGCGGTGGACCAGAGTTTGTAGGACTGGTCGAGTTGGTCGAGGGCGGCGGTGGCGGTGCCCGCGTAGGGGAAGGATTCGTAGGAGACGGGTGGGCCGCCGAAGTGGCTGGCGGCACGCATGCCGAAGACGCCGACGACGATGTGGGCGAGGCGCCAGGCGATGGTGGTGACGGGCTCGGGATCCGGTGGCGGATAGGTGAAGTCGACCGTGAACGGGCCCGTGCCGGGTTGATCGTCGGTGGTGCGCGGGCGGACGGTCCAGCTGTCGGGGACCGGCTCCCAGAGGTATTCGTCGTCGGTCAGGCCGTCCAGCCGCGGGCGTAACTGGCTGTGCCAGTGGTAGTCCAGCTGGTCGGAAAGCTGCGTGGCCCAGTCGATCTCCATGGGACCCCCTTCATGGATTCGGATGTCGCCGCCAGCATAGGGACGACCACCGACAAGTTCGGGGGGTTGGCGTCAGAACCGGCGTCAGGGCTGGACGGGTGGTGCGGCCGCGGCCGCGGTGGCGAGGGTCGTGTAGGCGGACTGGTCGCCCGCGCCCTTGACGAGCAGCCGCACCGGACCGAGGTCGGTGATCCAGGCCGGTTCGCTGCCCTGGACGTGGAAGACCGTCCAGACGTGGTCGTCGATCCGCTGGGTGCCGCTGGGGGTGCGCGTGCTCTCGATGTGGTTCGCCAGCGCGTCCACGCTCGCGTTCGACTGCGTGAGCTGCATGTAGCTGCCCTGCGGCGTGATGAATCCGACCGTGCTGACCGCTCCCCCGCCCGTCCCGGTGACCGTGTCGCGCGTGCCCGAATTGGGCTTCCAGGTGTCGGGCAGACTCGGCTGACGAATCGGGAACGGCAGCGTGCGAGCGTCGTCGCGCAGGGCCGACCGCAGATCGAACTCCGGGATCCGCCCCTGCGTCGGCCCGTGCGTGGTGAAACTGCACTGACTGGCCACTCCCGCCAGCACCACGCAGATCAGCACGAGCGGAATCAGCGACCAGAACAAATCCCGGTAGTCGTGCAGGATTCGCGGCTTGGGAGACGACACGCTCCCAGTATCCACGCGTCGCGCTGTGACCAGGCGCACCCCCTCCATACGGAAATGGAACGGCGGTACCTGATTGGGGGCCGGAACCGTTCTGCGACAATTCAGCCAGCAGGACACAACTGAGGAGGCACCGTAATGACGGCACCCACGCCCGCGACCAGCCGCCGCGAGGCCCCCGACCGCAACCTCGCGATGGAACTGGTCCGGGTGACCGAGGCCGGAGCGATGGCCGCGGGTCGCTGGGTCGGCCGGGGCGACAAGGAGGGCGGCGACGGCGCGGCGGTGGACGCCATGCGCCAGCTCGTGGCGTCGGTGTCGATGCGCGGTGTCGTGGTGATCGGCGAGGGTGAGAAGGACGAGGCGCCGATGCTCTACAACGGCGAACTCGTCGGCGACGGCACCGGTCCGGAGGTCGACTTCGCCGTCGATCCGATCGACGGCACCACCCTCATGTCGAAGGGTTCGCCGGGCGCGATCTCGGTGCTCGCGGTGGCCGAGCGCGGCGCGATGTTCGATCCGTCCGCGGTGTTCTATATGGAGAAGATCGCCGTCGGCCCGGAGGCGGCCGACGTCATCGACCTGTCCGCGCCCATCGCGGAGAACCTGCGCCGCGTCGCCAAGGCCAAGAACTCGTCGGTCTCCGATCTGACCGTGTGCATCCTGGACCGGCCGCGGCACGCGCGCCACATCCAGGAGGTCCGCGACGCGGGCGCCCGCATCCGCCTGATCTCCGACGGCGACGTCGCGGGCGCGATCGCCTGCGCGCGCCCCGACTCCGGCACCGACGTGCTGATCGGCATCGGCGGCACACCCGAGGGCATCATCGCCGCCGCGGCCATGCGCTGCCTGGGCGGTTCGTTGCAGGGCAAGCTCGCCCCCAAGGACGAGGCCGAACGGCAGAAGGCCATCGACGCGGGCCACGATCTGGACCGCATCCTCTCGACCGAGGATCTGGTCTCCGGCGAGAACGTCTTCTTCAGCGCCACCGGCGTCACCGACGGCGAATTGCTCAAGGGCGTGCGCTATTACGGCGGCGGCGCGTACACGCAGTCGATCGTCATGCGCTCGAAGTCGGGCACGGTCCGCATGATCGACGCCTACCATCGCCTGACCAAGCTGCGCGAGTACTCCTCGGTCGATTTCGTCGGCGACGAGCACGCGGTGCCGCCGCTGCCCTGATCCGATGCGCGGTCCGCGTGTTCCCGTCCCGCGTGTGCGAAAGCCCTCAGGGTGTAGCGACCAATTCGGGCGCACGCGGGCTTAGGGTCGAAAACATGACCGAGGAGCAGCAGTACCGCATCGAACACGACACGATGGGCGAGGTCCGCGTTCCGGCAGCCGCGCTGTGGCGCGCCCAGACGCAGCGGGCCGTGGAGAACTTCCCGATCAGCGGCCGCGGCTTGGAGCGCGCCCAGATCCGGGCATTGGGCCTGCTCAAGGCGGCCTGTGCCACGGTGAACCGGGACCTCGGGCTGCTCGACGGCGGCAAGGCCGACGCGATCATCGCCGCCGCGACCGAGATCGCCGACGGCCGTCACGACGACCAGTTCCCCATCGACGTCTTCCAGACCGGCTCCGGCACCAGCTCGAACATGAACGCCAACGAGGTGATCGCGAGCCTGGCCGCCGCGAACGGCGTGACCGTGCACCCCAACGACGACGTGAACATGTCGCAGTCGTCCAACGACACCTTCCCCACCGCCACCCATCTGGCCGCCACCGAGGCCGTCGTCAAGGACCTGGTCCCGGCGCTCGAGCATCTGCGACTTCGCTTGCTGGACAAGTCGATCGAATGGCGCGAGGTGGTGAAGTCCGGTCGCACGCATCTCATGGACGCCGTGCCGGTCACGCTGGGTCAGGAGTTCGGCGGCTATACGCGGCAGGTGAGTTCGGGTATCGAGCGGCTGCTCGCCACGTTGCCGCGGCTCGGCGAGCTGCCCATCGGCGGGACCGCGGTCGGCACCGGGCTCAACGCGCCCGACGGGTTCGGTGCCAAAGTCGTTGCCGAACTGCGCAAGTCGACCGGCTTGGACGAATTGGTCGAGGCGCGTGACCATTTCGAGGCGCAGGCCGCCCGGGACGGGCTGGTCGAGGTGTCCGGCGCGTTGCGCACGGTCGCGATCTCGCTGACCAAGATCGCCAACGACATTCGATGGATGGGTTCCGGGCCGCTGACCGGGCTCGCGGAGATTCAGCTGCCGGATTTGCAGCCGGGGTCGTCGATCATGCCCGGCAAGGTGAATCCGGTTCTGCCCGAGGCGGTTACGCAGGTGGCCGCTCAGGTTATCGGCAACGATGCGGCTATCGCATGGGGCGGCGGCAACGGGGCGTTCGAACTGAACGTCTACATTCCGATGATGGCGCGCAATGTGCTGGAGTCGATTCGCTTGCTGGCCAATGTCTCCCGGCTGTTCGCCGACCGGTGCGTCGAGGGATTGACGGCCGATGTGGAGCGCCTGCGCCGCCTGGCCGAATCCTCCCCCTCGATCGTGACCCCGCTGAATTCCGCGATCGGTTACGAGGAGGCGGCGGCGGTGGCCAAGGAGGCGTTGAAGGAGCGTAAGACCATTCGGCAGACGGTCATCGATCGCGGGCTGATCGGGGACAAGCTGTCGGAGGAGGAGCTGGATCGGCGGCTGGACGTGCTGTCGATGGCGAAGGTGGACGAGCGGAAATAGCCGACTGCGCGGGTAGGGAATCCCCTACCCGCGCATCGCGGTCGTCACATGCCGAGAATGTTCCGGCCCTCGTCGACCAGTATGTTGAACCATTTCATGGCAATGGTGAGCATCGTGCTCAAGTCGTCCATGAGCATGGGGCCCTCCTTCCTGCTACCGGACACTTGTTAATCGGCAGCAATCGGTGACCCGTTTCACACCAGCGCGGGGTAGTCGCGCAATTCGATGTCGTTGGCGGCGTCGTCGCTGAACTTCAGCATGAGATTGAACGCCCGGGAACCGACGAACCAGTTGCGCATCCGGATGCCCAAGGCGGTCTTCGGGGCCATGAAGCGTCCGGCGTTGGCGTTGCCCGCGATCTTGGCGTAGCGGCGCATGATCTCGTCGTAGCGGGCGTAGGCGACGGTGTGATCGCCGTCGGCGGCCGCCAGTTCGCCCGCGAGCACATAGGCGCCGACGACGGCGAGGCCGGTGCCGAATCCGCCGAGGGTGTTGCCGTAGGCCGAATCGCCGACCAGCGCGACGCGGCCCCGGGTGTAGTGGCCGTCGAGGCGGACCTGGCTGATCGAGTCGAGGTAGAAGTCGTCGAGGGTGTCCAGTTCGGCGAGCATGTCCGGCACGCCGCCGCCCATCGCCTCGAAACGTTCGGTCACCAGGCGACGCTGTCCGGCGGTGTCGCGGCGGTCGTAGTCCAGTTCGGGCGAGGCGAACAGATACATCTGCGCGGCCTTCGCCCCGCCCTCGACGGCCATCCGGCCCGGGGCGTGCCAGGCGTGGGCCGAATTGCGTTGCCGCCGAGCGGGATCCGCGCCCCAGCCCGGCGCGCCCGCGACGCAGTAGTAGTAGCCGAGGTGCCGGACGTAGTCGGCTTCGGGGCCGAAGGCCAGGCGGCGGACGCCGGAGTGGATGCCGTCGCAGCCGATGACGAGATCGAAGGTGCGCGCGGGGGCGTGCTGGAACTCCACGTGGACGCCGGAGTCGGTGTCGGTGAGCGCGGTGACGGCGTCGCCGAAGACGTATTCGCAGGCGTCGGCGGTGCGCTCGTAGAGGATGCGGGCGAGGTCGCCGCGCAGGATCTCGACATCGCCGCCGAGGAATTCGCCGGACAGCCGGGCGCGCTCGCGGCCCTGGTCGTCGACGTAGATCATGTCGGTCCGGCCGGTCTGGTGGCGGTGGATCTCGTCGAGGACGCCCATGCGTTCGAGCACCGTGAGATGGGTCTTGCCCTTGAAGTCGACGGCCTGGCCGCCGGGGCGCAGCGCGGGCGCCTTCTCGACGACGGTGACGGTGTAGCCGTAGCGGTTCAGCCAGTAGGCGAGGGCGGGACCGGCGATGCTCGCGCCGGAGATGAGGACGGTCTGGTTACGCATGGTGGGCTCCGAGAGTTAACTGCGTCTGCTGGACGCTTTTTAGCGTATGCTGGACGCAGTTTGTATGTCAAGCCCTTCTTCGTCAGGATGGAAACCATGTCGGCACCAACCACCCTCGAACTGCTGTGGGGCAATCAGCAGCGCCCCCGGCGCGGCCCGAAACCGTCGCTGTCGTTGGATCGGATCGTGGCCGCGGCCATCGAACTCGCCGACGCGGAGGGTTTGGCGAACCTGTCGATGCAGCGCTTGGCCGAGAAGTTGGGGTGCGCGAAGATGGCGTTGTATCGGTATGTGCCGGGGAAGTCGGAGCTGACGGCGTTGATGCTCGACGCGGCCATGGGGCCGCCGCCGGAACTACTTGCGTCCCAGGCGGATTCGGGCGAGGAGCGCTGGCGGGCCCGGCTCCGGCTGTGGACGATCACGGTCTTCGAACGGATGTCCCGTCATCCCTGGAGCCTGGAGGTGAGCCTCGGCGCTCGTCCCTTCGGTCCGAACGAGATGGACTGGACCGAGGCCGCCCTGGCGGCCCTCGCCGATACGCCCCTCACCGGTCCCCAGCGGCTCGACGCCGTGGTCCTGCTGGTCGGCCACGCGCGCAACCTCGCCCAGCAGGCCATCGCCACACCCACCACCGACGTCGAATCCGGCCTCGCCACGGCCCTGGCCGAAACCCTCGCCACCCACGCGGACCGATACCCCCACACCCTCACGGCCTTCGCCGAGTCCACCGACCCGTCGTCCCGCGACAAGGCTCTGGCCTTCGGCATAGACCGAATCCTCGACGGCCTCGCCGCCCTCCCCTCGCCCTGAGGTCCCCCAGGTTCGCCAGCCCAGCCGCACCCTTTATTCGGATCCGCACCCCTTCCAGGGGGCTGGAAGGGGTGCGGATTCGGATAAGGGGTGCGGGTGGGGTTGGGGCCGAATTACAGTCGAGGGTATGTCCGAGACTCCGGGGTTGCAGCAGGGGGCGGTTACGACGGTTCGGGAGTTCTTCGTCGCGCTGGAGATGGGGGCTGTGAGCGAGGCGGTGGAGCTGCTGGATCCGGATGTGGTGTGGAAGAACACCTCGTTGCCGGATGTTCGGGGGGCGCGGCGGGTGGGGTCGATCCTGCGCGGGCTGACCCGCAAGGCGTTCGGGTTCCGAGTGGACATGCACCACATCGCCGTGGAGTCCGAGGGACATCCCACCGCCGAGGGACAGACCGTCCTGACCGAACGCACCGACTACCTCCGCGTCGGCCCGGTAGAAGTCGGCTTCTGGGTCTGCGGCACCTTCGAACTCGTAGACGGCCGAATCACCCTGTGGCACGACCACTTCAGCTGGGAGAACTTCCTCCGCGGCACCTTCACGGGCCTGTGGAAATCCATCCGCCGCTGACCTCCCCGCCCTCCCGAAAGCCAAGGCAACCCAGCCGCACACTTTGTTGGGATCCGCACCCCTTGTAATGCCTTGTAGGGGGTGCGGATTCGAATAAAGGGTGCGGCTGGGTTGCCTCAACCACGGAGGGAGTGCGCGGGGGGTCCCTGCCGCACGGGAGGGTGCGGTGGGTGCGCCCGCAACGGGGAACGGCCCGGTGCGGCATCCCGCACCGGGCGGCGGGTCAGTGCTTCAGGTGGGCGAGTTCCGTGCGGGCGGTTTCGCCGGATTCGCCGAAATCGGTGCGGGTGAAGAAGTTCCAGCGGTCGAGCAAGGGGGTGAAGACCAGGTCGGGTTCGCGGGTGGGGTCGTAGATGCCTGCTTCGGACAGGACCTCGGTGCTGTTGCGGCCGTCGGCGAGGGTTACCTCGGGGACGTGGAAGTCGGTTATGCGGTCGGCGATGGCTCGGGCGGTTTGGTCGGGGGCCAGGTCGAGGGCGGCGGAGACCAGGTTGGCGAAGAAGACGGACTGGAGTTCGTCGTCGGCGGCGAGGCGTTCGGAAATGGCTGTGACCAAAGGGTTTTCGTTGAGGGCCGCGGTGTTGCGGTGGCGGACGGCGGCGGCGGATTCCTCGAAGGCGCACAGGGCCAGGACGTCGAGCAGGTGGAGGGCGGGGCGGCGGAAGCCGGTGGTCATGTGGGCCATGCGGAGGCGCTCGAGTTCGACGGGGTCGACGGCGCGGCTGACCATGAGGTAGTTGCGGATGAGGATCTCGTGGCGATTCTCCTCGGCCGTCCAGCGGCCCACCCAGCGCCACCAGTGGCCCGTGCGCAGATACTTGCCGAGTTCACGGTGGTAGGAGGGGAGGTTGTCGGCGATGAGGACGCTCACGATGAGCGCGACCCTGGCGACGTCCCCGAGCTCGGATTGGTCGGGCTCCCAATCGGTTCCGCCGAGGAAGGCGAAGTTGCGGCCGTCCGCCCAGGGCACGTAGTCGTGCGGCTGCCAACCGGCGGCCTCCTCGACGTGCCGGCGCAGATTCACTTCCACCTCGTCTGCCAGCTTCTCCAGCAGCTCACGGTCGGTCAAGACACTTTGCACCCCGACAACGTACCGACCGCCGGGGAAAAATGTGGCAGCCACCCGTAAGTACGCTGAAACTTCACGGCAGCGGCCCGGAAACGCCTGGTTTCCGGGCCGCGACGCGCCGGGCTACTTCTCGGTCACCTGAGTCTCGTTGTTCACCCAGGTGATCGTGCCGCCGGTGAAGTCGCTCTGCTTGCCGCCCGCGATGTCCTTCTCGTCGCTCGTCGGGTAGCCGAGTTTGCCGTTCACCCCACCGTCGCCCTCCCACGCCTTGCGGATCTCGCCCCACACCACGTGCGGACCGGTGTTGTCGCTGTAGCAGATCGCGCCGCCGACGAACTCCTGGCACGAACCGCCGTCGGGACCGCTGATCGAGGATCCGGTGGGCTGGCTGAGCGGGCCGTCGGTGCCGCCCATCTCGGTGTACTTGGCCAGAATTTTGCCGGAGACCGTGATGTCGCCGTTCTGGGTCGAGATCTTGGTCTCCGAGGCGTCGGCCGACGCGCTGCTCATGGCCGAGCCCGCGCTGCTCATCGCCGAACCGGCGCTCGTCATGGCCGAACCCGCGCTGGTCATCGCGGCCGAGGCGCTCGAAAGCGCGTCGGAGGCCTTGGAATTGGAGTTGTTGTCGTCGTCGTTGCTGCACGCGGTGAACAGCAGTGTGCCGGCGGCGAGGGTCATGGTGAGAACAGCCGAACGTCGAGCGAAGTGGTGCATGTCCATCCTCTCGAGGGAGACGAAGCCGGTGGCGCCGCACGGGCGACGCCACCGGCCACTCAGGCCGTTGTCCGGCTAAGGTCCGGCGAATCAGAGCACTTCGTCAGAAACCCCGCCGAACACCTAACACGGCGCAATATACCCTCGATCTGTGAGGAGAAACACACGCCTGGCATTTGCCAGCCTCAGGAATTCGGCCCGTACTCCTCGAGCATCTCGGTGACCAGAGCGGCGATCGGCGAACGCTCGCTCCGCGTCAGCGTGATGTGCGCGAACAACGGGTGCCCCTTGAGCTTCTCGACCACCGCGGCCACGCCGTCGTGCCGGCCCACCCGCAGATTGTCGCGCTGGGCGACGTCGTGGGTGAGCACCACCCGCGATCCGCTGCCCAGCCGGCTCAGCACCGTGAGCAGCACATTGCGCTCCAGCGACTGCGCCTCGTCGACGATCACGAACGAGTCGTGCAGCGAGCGACCGCGAATGTGCGTGAGCGGCAACACCTCCAGCATCCCGCGCGAGAGCACCTCCTCGAGCACCTCGGTGCTGGCCAGCCCTTCGAGGGTGTCGAAGACGGCCTGCGCCCATGGCCCCATCTTCTCCGCCTCGGTGCCCGGCAGATACCCCAGCTCCTGCCCGCCGACCGCGTACAGCGGACGGAACACCACGACCTTGCGGTGCGATCGCCGCTCCAGCACGGCTTCCAGACCCGCCATCAGCGCCAGCGCCGATTTGCCCGTGCCCGCCTTACCGCCGAGCGAGACGATGCCCACGCTCTCGTCGAGCAGCAGATCCAGTGCGATCCGCTGTTCGGCCGAACGCCCGTGCAGGCCGAACGCCTCCCGATCCCCGCGCACCAACTGCACGCGCTTGTCCGGGGTGATCCTCGCCAGCGCGCTGGCGCCCGAGCCCAGCAGCCGAATTCCGGTGTGGCAGGGCAGATCCCGGGCCTCGTCGAGATCGATGATCGACTCCGAGTAGAGCTTGTCGACGGTCTCGGCGCTCACCTCGAGTTCGGCCATGCCGGACCAGCCGGAGATGATCACGTCCTGCGCGTGGTACTCGTCGGCGTGCAGACCCACCGCACCGGCCTTGACCCGCAGCGGAATGTCCTTGGACACCAACACCACCGTATTGCCCTCGGCCGCGAGATTGAGCGCACAGGCCAGAATGCGGGAATCGTTGGTGTCGGTGCGGAATCCGACCGGGAGCACACTCGGATCGGTGTGGTTGAGCTCCACCTGTAAGGTGCCGCCGACCGTGCCGATCGGCACCCGCTGATCCAGGCGGCCGTGCGCGATGCGCAGATCGTCCAGCATGCGCAGGGCCTCCCGCGCGAACCAGCCGAGTTCGTGGTGATGACGTTTGGCTTCGAGTTCGCTGATCACCACGAGCGGCAGCACCACATGATGTTCCCCGAAGCGCGTGACGGCCCAGGGGTCCGACAGCAGGACGGAGGTGTCGATCACGAAGGTCTTCGAGCCGGAATCGGGAGTATTCGGAGAATCCGAGGAAGAGGCAGATCCAGTCTGCGAGGCGCGGGCTCCCTTTCCGGAGCCTCCGCTCTGGGAAGAGCGGGCTTTCGAGGGAGCGATGACGGAGCGTGCATCAGTCACGGTGGGCTCCTTTTGTGTCCGTGCTACACCTGCACGAACGTTCTCGCTGGGCCGGTCCGCCCTGGGGTCAAACGACCCAGAGGCCGGGTGCCGGCCCCCTCGTACTGAGTTGCTCAGTCACGATCAGGACCTCCCGTACGAGCCACACCTATGCGGCTCGCACAAACGACGTTACTGCGATTTCGCGTTCTCGGCCTCCGAGACAGCGGGCGTGTCGGTGAAGATCCCGTTAACGCCCTGTTCGGACGCGAAAAACCGGATGCCCGCGCGCGCTTGCGGTTTGCTGAAAACCGCTAGAGTCGTGCCATGGCCGATGTGGATCAGCTCGAACAGCTCTCGTCGAAGGAACTGCACGACCGCGCGGTCGAGCACGCCGTCAAGCACGGCGACGTGAAGTTCCTGTGGCAACTGCTGAAACAGATCCCGGCCGCCGAGGCCGCCGCCGGACAGGTCGGCGAGAGCGAGGCGGACATCAAGTACGTGCTGCCGCTGCTGGACGACTACGTGCACGCGGGCGAGGGCGAGGTGGGCGAGGCGCTGCGGCCGCTGTACATCGGGTACCTGGCCGAGCACACCTAGCCCATACACCCCCCGCGCGGATTCTGCCAGGGCCGATCCTTCCCTGTCGGGTCCCGCCGGGGCTGAAGTACGTTCGTGGCATGACCATTCGCCTGGGCTATCAGATGCCGAGTTTCAGTCACGCCCGATCGCCGCGGGAGCTGTTCCCGTCGGTGATCGAGCAGGCACGCGCGGCGGAGGCGGCGGGCTTCGACGCCGCGTTCGTGATGGACCACTTCTATCAGCTGCCGGGGCTGGGCGCGCCGACCGAGCCGATGCTGGAGGCGTACACCACGCTGGGCGCGCTGGCCACGGCCACCGAGCGAATCCAGTTGTCCACCTTGGTGACCGGCAACACCTATCGCAATCCGGCCCTGCTCGCCAAGACCGTCACCACGCTGGACGTGGTCAGCGGCGGCCGCGCGGTGCTCGGCATCGGCGCGGGCTGGTTCGAGCTCGAGCACGAGGGGTACGGCTTCGAATTCGGCACGTTCACCGAGCGTTTCGAGCGGCTGACCGAGGCGCTGGAGATCATCCGGCCGATGCTGCACGGGGAGCATCCCAGCGCCGACGGCAAGTGGTACCGCACCCGGGAGGCGTTGAACGAACCGCGCATTCGCGACGATCTGCCGATCATGCTGGGCGGTGGCGGGGAGAAGAAGACGTTCGGGCTGGCGGCCCGGTTCGCCGACCACCTGAACATCATCTGCGATGCCTCGGAGTTGCCGCGCAAGGTCGAGGCGCTGCACGCGCGCTGCGCGGAGGTCGATCGCGATCCGGCGACGCTGGAGACCAGCTTCCTCGCGTTCGTCTATCTCGACACCGACAACGACCGGGCGCGAAAGCTGTACGAGGCCAATGTGTCCGACGCCCAGCGCGCCCAAGCCGACCGGCACTTCGTCGGCGGGCCCGCCGAGGTGGCCGAGCAGATCCAGCGGCGCGTGCTCGACCACGGCATCGACGGCGTGATCATCAATATGGTCGCCAACGGCCACGAGCCCGGCATCCTGGAACTCGCCGGAAACACGCTGCGGCCGTTGGTCGCCGGCAGCGCCTAGCCGAGCAGCCGCCAGTCCTCCAGGCCCTGGTAGAGCGGAAAGTCGTTGGCCAGCTTGGCGACTCGGGCCCGCAGGGCGGCCAAGTCGGCGCCGCCCGCGAGCGCGGTGGCGATGATGTCGGAGACCTCGGTCCACTCCGGGTCGCCGAAGCCGCGGGTGGCCAGGGCGGCGGTGCCGATGCGCAGGCCGGAGGTGACCATCGGCGGGCGGGGATCGAACGGAACGGCGTTGCGGTTCACCGTGATTCCGATCTCGTGCAGCAGATCCTCGCCCTGCTGGCCGTCGAGCTTGGAGTTGCGCAGATCCACGAGGACCAGGTGCACGTCGGTGCCGCCGGTGAGGACGCTGACGCCGGAGTTGCGCACGTCGTCCGCGGTGAGCCGCTCGGCGAGGATCTTCGCGCCCGCGAGGGTGCGCTCCTGACGCTGCTTGAACTCGTCGGTCCCGGCGATCTTGAACGCCACGGCCTTGGCCGCGATCGCGTGCATGAGCGGGCCGCCCTGCTGGCCGGGGAACACCGCGCTGTTGAGCTTCTTGGCGAACTCCTGCTTGGCCAGGATCACGCCCGAGCGCGGACCGCCGAGGGTCTTGTGCACGGTGGAGGACACCACATCGGCGTGCGGCACCGGCGAGGGGTGCAGCCCGGCGGCGACCAGACCGGCGAAGTGCGCCATGTCGACCCACAGGTAGGCGCCGACCTCGTCGGCGATCTCGCGGAAGGCCGCGAAGTCCAGGTGCCGGGGATAGGCCGACCACCCGGCGACGATGACCTTGGGCCGCACGGCGCGGGCCTGCTTGCGGACCTCCTCCATGTCGACGCGGTGGTCCTCCTTGCTCACCCCGTAGGCGTGCACCTCGTAGAGCTTGCCGGAGAAGTTGAGCCGCATGCCGTGGGTGAGGTGGCCGCCGTGCGCGAGGTCCAGACCCAGCAGCTTCTCGCCCGGATTCATCAGGGCCATGAGCACCGCGGCGTTGGCCTGCGCGCCCGAATGCGGCTGCACATTGGCGAATTCGGCCCCGAACAGCTCCTTGACCCGCTCGCGCGCCAGGTTCTCCACCACGTCGACGTGCTCGCAGCCGCCGTAGTAGCGGCGACCCGGATAGCCCTCGGCGTACTTGTTGGTCAGCACGCTGCCCTGCGCCTGCAACACCGCGCGCGGCACGAAGTTCTCCGAGGCGATCATCTCGAGGGTGTCGCGTTCGCGGGCGAGTTCCCCGGCCATCGCGGTGGCCAGCTCGGGATCGAGTTCGGCGAGCGACTGGGAGTTGACAGAGGCGGCGGTCGTCTGGGTCACCCGCACAGTTTAGTTGCCGCCGCGCACGTCGTCGGGGTCGGGACCCCGAGCCTCAGTTGTGCTCGCCGCGGAGGGCTCCCGTGGTGTGGGACTCGTGCCCGGCGAGTTCGCGGCGGACGGCTCCCGGGGTGAGGGGCTCGTCGAGGAGGCGGCGGAAGCGGTCGGCTCGGTCGTCGGGGTCGGGGGCCGCGTCGAGCCAGGAGCCGAGCAGGCGGTAGCCCTCGACGTAGGTGCTGATGTAGGCGCGCCACAGCGGGGAGGAGAGGAAGCGCAGGGATTGGCGGGCGCGTTCCTCGGTGTTGAGGCCCCAGCGTTGCAGGAACTCGGCCACCTCGTCGGCGTCGCGACCCCGGTCGTGCAGGAGCAGGGCGGCGTCCTGGCGGACGGTCAGGAGGTCGGCCGAGGCGCTCGAAAAGCGTTGGGCGCGTTCGCCGTCGAAGCGCAGGCCGAGATCGGCGTAGATCTCCTGGGCCCACAGTCCCCAGTCGGGGCCGACGATGGACTTCAGCGCGAGGTCGGCGAGGCCCTCGGCCATCAGGCACTGGGGCGTGTTGACCACGAAGAGGGTCTGCTCGTCCTGGCCCGCGGCGACGAGTCCGGACTCCTTGCGGCAGTGTTCGGTGTGGTGGCCCGGATACGCCTCGTGGGCGATGAGGGCGGGCAGGTGGGCCATGTGCTGTTTCAGGTCGGAGTTGATCGCCACCCGGGAGCGGAAGTTGCCCAGGTAGTAGTTGAAGCCCGACCACGGCTTGTCGCCGACGACCTCGTAGTCCACCCGCTCGTGTTCGGGCAGCGGGTAGCGCGCCCGGACCAGTTCGCGCAGCGCGCCCGAGAACGCCGCGACGCATTCGCGCAGGCGCTCGGGCGGGATCTCGTCGGCCTTGCGATAGGCGACGACCCGGTCGCGCAGCGGGCCCGCGCCGGGCAGGACCTCCTCGATCCGCCGATGGGCCGCGCGGTAGTCGTCGAGATCGCCGGGGGCGATATCGACGTCGAAGTAGGCGCGCACCTCGTCGACGAACGCGATGTCCTCGCCCGCGAACTTGCGGGCCGAGCATTCCAGGGCGCGCAGGTGCGCGTCGAGGAATTCGGTGCGTTGCGCGGGCAGGCTCGCATCGGCCAGCTGCGCGCGCAGATCGACTGCGCGCGTTGCCAATTCGCGCGGTTCGGGGCGGGGCGCGTTCTCGACCGACCGGCGCAGCGCGGGATCGCCGGTGTAGGCGTCCACGAAGCCTTCCTCGAGCCGGTCGAAAGCCAGCCCCAGGCGCAGATATTCGCTCACGAGCGGATGCGCTTGCATGAATCGACGATAGCGGGGAGGGCGGAGGCAAGAGGTATTCGGGGAGATTTATCTCACCCGTTGTTACTCGTGAGTAGTCACACCCGGCGTACAGCATGGAAAGGGGCGTGAGGAGAATTCGGCTATGCGAGGACCGTCTGCCGGGGCACCGTGCTCATCGAACCGGGGGTGTGCGTCGTGGGGCGGATGAGCGAACCGAGTCCCTATGTGGAATTCGATCGGGAGCAGTGGCGCACGCTGCGGAAATCGACTCCGCTGGTGCTCACCGAGGAAGAACTGATCGGGCTGCGCGGCCTGGGTGAGCAGATCGATCTCGAGGAGGTCGCCGAGGTCTATCTGCCGCTGGCACGACTGATCCACCTGCAGGTCGCGGCGCGGCAGCGGCTGTTCGCGGCGACGGCGACATTTCTCGGGGAGACCCATCCGGATCATCAGGTGCCGTTCGTCATCGGCATCGCGGGCAGCGTCGCGGTCGGCAAATCCACGACCGCGCGCGTGCTGCAGGCATTGCTGGCGCGCTGGGAGCATCATCCGCGGGTGGATCTGGTCACCACCGACGGATTCCTTTATCCCACAGCCGAACTCACGCGCCGCGGCATCATGCATCGCAAGGGTTTTCCGGAGAGTTACGACCGGCGCAAACTGCTGCGTTTCGTCACCGAGGTGAAATCCGGTGCGCCGGAGGTGTGCGCGCCGGTGTATTCGCACATCCGCTACGACATCGTGCCGGGCGAGACGCATTGCGTGCGCCAGCCCGACATCCTCATCATGGAGGGCCTGAACGTGCTGCAGACGGGCCCGCGGCTGATGGTCTCGGACCTGTTCGATTTCTCCATCTACGTCGACGCCCGCATCGAGGACATCGAGCACTGGTACATCGATCGCTTTCTCACCCTGCGCCAGACCGCCTTCGCGGATCCGGCCTCGCACTTCCACCACTATTCGAAGTTCACCGACAAAGAGGCCACGATCGCGGCCGCGGAGATCTGGAACTCCACCAACCGGCCCAATCTGGTCGAGAACATCCTGCCCACCCGCCCCCGGGCGACCCTGGTGCTGCGTAAGGACTCCGATCACAGCATCAATCGAATTCGCTTGCGCAAGTTGTGAATCCGGCTGCTCAGAGCTTCCAGGCCGCGTCCAGCCGCGACGCCACATCGATATCGCGCGCGGCGGCGATGTGCGGCTTGCGGATCTCGTTCGCGACGTAGCGGGCGATGAAACGGCGGATCTCGTGGTCCACCCCGGCGATGATGCGCACGATCTGCGCGCGGCGGGTGTCGGTGTCGACGTCGATGCGCACGTCGCCGGGCCGCGGTTCGGCGATATCGATGACCACCCGCAGCGGTTCGGCGGTGCGCACGGTGAGGTGGAGGCGGATGTGCCCGGAGACGTCGTAGTGCTCCCGGTCCACGGCCAGATCGAGGGTCAGGTCCACGTTCAGCGGGATGGCCAGATCGAATTCGATGTGCTGGCCGAGCCGCCGGCGCAGCCTCGGCTCCCCCAGTCGCACCCGCGCGGTGACCTTGGCGAGTTTGCCCGGCCCGGCGCCGATCGGCCCGAAATCGAATGCGGCGCCGGTCAATTCGCCGAAGGCGCCGGCGATCCGCTCCGCGGAGGCGGCGTATTCCAGAAAGCGCCGACCGAAGTCCTCGTAGCTGATGTAGGACGGCGGCCGCGGCGCTGCGGCACGACTGTCGGTCATATACCGACGGTACGCGAAGAAGCGGCGTCGTCAGACGCCGTAGCGGCGGTGCCGCGCGGCGTAATCGCGCAGCGCCCGCAGGAAGTCGACCCGGCGGAACTCGGGCCAGTACGCCTCGGTGAACCAGATCTCGGAGTAGGCGCTCTGCCACAGCAGGAAGCCGGACAGCCGCTGCTCGCCGGAGGTGCGGATGACCAGATCCGGATCGGGCTGGCCGGAGGTGTAGAGGTGCTGGCCGATGGCGTTGACCGTGATCGACTGCACGAGATCCTCGCCGGTCTCCCCCGCGGCCATCTCCTGGCGGACCAGCGAACGCACGGCGTCGGCGATCTCCTGCCGCCCGCCGTAGCCGATGGCGACATTGACGTGAATGCCGTTGCGGCCGTGGGTCTCGTCGGCCGCCTTCTGCAACCTCCGCGCGACCTCGCCGGGCAGGCCGTCGAGCGAGCCGACGATGCGCACGCTCCAGTTCTTCTCCGGGGCCGACAATTCCTCGACCACGTCGGTGATCACCTCGAACAGCGTGTCGAGTTCGTCGGGCGCGCGATTGAGGTTCTCGGTGGACAGCAGATAGACCGTCACCATCTCGATGCCCTCGGCCTGACACCAGTCGACCAGTTCGGCGATCTTGAGCGCGCCGACCCGATGCCCGTGCGTGACGTCGGTGAAACCGTTCTCCCGAGCCCAGCGGCGGTTGCCGTCGCAGACCACCGCCACGTGCCGCGGATGTTGTTTGCCCGCCAGCTGTTTCGACAGCCGCGTTTCGTAGATGCGGTAGGGCAGACTACGCACCCGACTAGCAATCTCCACGGCGGTCACCCTACGCCCTACGGGTGGTGTGCCGATGTTTCAGTGCCGAGACCGTTAACCTACGGTACCGTAGGTTACTCAGGAGGTAAGCGGGTTGGCGGAATCGACGATCGCGGGCATCCCGGTGAAGCCGAGGATGCGGGGCTGGATCCACACCTATGCCGTGGGCATCGCGGCGCTGGCGGTGTTCGCGCTGGTGGGCGCCGCGGCGACGGTCTCGACGACCGCGGCCTGGTCGACGCTGGTGTACGGGCTCACCGTGTGCGGCGTCTTCGGGGTCAGCGCGACCTATCACCGGGTCACCTGGAAATCCGACCGCACCCGCATCCGGATGAAGCGGGCCGACCATTCGATGATCTTCCTGTTCATCGCGGGCAGTTACACCCCCTTCGCGCTGCTCGGGCTGCCCGGCCGGACCGGAACCGTGCTGCTGACGGTCGTGTGGGCGGGCGCGCTGGCCGGGGTCGCGTTGAAACTGCTGTGGCCGACCGCGCCGCGCTGGGTCGGGGTGCCGCTGTACCTGCTGCTGGGGTGGGCCATCGTGCCGGTCGCGGCGACCATGACCCACAATGTCGGCGTCGCGCCGATGGTGCTGCTGCTCGTCGGCGGCATCGCCTACAGCGTGGGCGGAATCCTCTACGCCGCGAAATGGCCCGATCCGTGGCCGGACACCTTCGGTCATCACGAGTTCTTCCATGCCGCAACGGTTGTCGCGGCGCTGTGTCACTACGTGGCGGTCTGGCTGGTCGTTCTGCTGTGACCCGTCACGGGCGGGCTCTATGCTGACCGCCATGATCGCGCGGCTGATTCTGTGGTTGCTGCGCGCGCCGTGGGGTCTGTCGGTGGTGGTGCTCTGCTGCAATCTGGGCGGGCTCGGGGTCATCATCACCGAACTGTTCCTCAGCGGGTACCTGGGCCGGTTCGGGCCGGACTGGCTCACCGCCATCGGGCAGGCGGCGATCTATCCGGCGCTCGGCGCGCTGATCGGCATCGTGCTGGCCGTGCGGGACCGGTTCCGCTACTTCGGCTGGCTCGATCAGGGGCGACGACCGACCGAGGAGGAGGCGCGGCGGCTGCTGAACGTGCCGGTCGCGGTGACCGCGCGGGCGCTGGCCATCTGGCTGCCCGGCGTCGTCATCGCGACGGCCGTGTTCGCGCACGTGGTGCCGCCCAAGGGCACGGCCGTGATCGGGTCGATGTTCACCCTCGGCGCGTTCGAATCGGCCGGGTTCACGCTGCTGGTCGTGGACCGGTTGATCCGGCCCGCGATCCCGATCGTGGCGGTGGTGCTGGGCGGGACCATGCACTGGAGTTCCACGGTGCTCAACCGGCTCGTCGTGTCGTGGGCGGTGGCCGGGGCGATGCCGCTGCTCATGCTGATCGTGGTGCTCGCCGATCCGACGACCCGGCCCGAGGACCGGATTCGCACCGCGCTCTACATGTCCGTGGTCGGGATCGCGGTGGGCGCGCTGACCATGGCGACGCTCGCCCGCGCGGTCGCCGCGCCGCTGCGCATGCTGCGCCAAGCCCTCGATCGGATCTCGCGCGGGGATCTGAACGTGCGGGTGCCCGTCGGCAGCGCGAGCGAGATCGGCCGCCTGGAGCATTCGGTGAACGAGCTCGCCGCCAATCTGTCCGAGCGCGAACGCATGCGGGAGGTGTTCGGGCGGCACGTGGGCGCCGAGGTCGCCGAGCGCGCGCTGTCCGGCTCGCTGGACCTGACCGGGGACGTGCGGGTGGTGACGGCGCTGTTCGTCGATGTGGTGGGGTCGGTGGCGCTGTCCACCGAACTCGCGCCGGGCGAGTTCGTGGCCAAACTGAACCGGCTGCTGGCGACCGTGGTGTCGGCGACCGAGGACAACGAGGGGCTGGTCAACAAGTTCGAGGGCGATGCGGCGCTGTGCATCTTCGGCGCGCCGATCGCGTTGGCCGACAACGCGACTCCCGCGCTGCGGGCAGCGCGACGCATCCGCGACGAGGTGCTCGCGCAGGGCGAACTCGACATCGGGATCGGGGTGGCGCGCGGACTGGTGTTCGCCGGGGACGTCGGCACCGATTCCCGCCTGGAGTACACCGTGATCGGCGACGCGGTGAACGAGGCGGCCCGGTTGACCACCGAGGCGAAATCGGTCCCGCGCCGAATCCTGGTGAGCCGGGCCGTGATCGACGCCGCCGCCGCGCCCGAACGCGCGAAATGGGTGCACTACGAGACGATTCAGCTGCGCGGGCGGCGCGCGGCCACCTCGTGCTGGACCGACGTGCCCGTCGCGGTGCCGGAAACCGATGGGGCCGAGGCGAATTCGGCCACGCTCGCGCCTACGGATGCCAGGTGATCCGGCCGCCCTGGAAGTCCTGCGCCTTACCGCCCTGGTAGTCGTATTCGTCGCTGGTGGGGTAGCCGT
Organism: Nocardia sp. NPDC003482; assembly: GCF_053588115.1. NCBI lineage: Bacteria > Bacillati > Actinomycetota > Actinomycetes > Mycobacteriales > Nocardiaceae > Nocardia > Nocardia sp. NPDC003482. The sequence continues at coordinate 2,844 of NZ_JBSFPI010000012.1, read as the reverse complement.
AGCGGCCCGCCTCGGCGACATTGCTGACCCAGATGTCGCGGATCGCGCCCCACACCGCGTGCGCGCCGGTGCGCGGCGACCAGTAGATCGAACCGCCGTCGAACAGGTTGTAGCGCCCGTCGCCGTTGCGCGCCTTCTGCTCGTCGGTGATCGGGAAGCCGAGCGCGCCGTTCTCCCAGCCCAGCGCCGCCCACTTGTCCCGGATCAGGCCGCCGACGTAGTGCGCGTCGGTGCCGACGGACCAGTAGATCGAGTTGTTCTTCTCGAAGACCTGGAACTTGCCGCCCCGGGCCGCGTCGGTCTCGGGGCCCACCGGATTGCCGAAGGTGGTGAAGCCGCCCGCGCGGTCGTACTCGGTCTCGATCGCGCCGCCCACGTCGAACGGGCCGATGGGCCGGGCGGCGGCCGAACCGGCCGTGATCGATACCACCGCGGCCGCGGCGGCCACGCCGGTCACGACGGCCCGCCGGACGGGCGCGGATCTGCGGTTGTCACGTCTGCGCTGGCTCACGCGGTCACCCCTGTTCATGCGATCGGAGTCGGTCTCGGCGAGGCAATCCTGCCGTGCGGAAAACGTCGCGGCAAGCATCTCCGGCGCATGGTTCACGTATTCATACCCAAGTGCTATGAAATCGCAACGAGCCCCGAGCGCAGGTCGTCGACGCTGGTGACGGGCAGATCGCAGACCGATCCGTGGCACAGGTACGCCGACGGCCGCCCGTTCACGGCGGGCCGGTCGGCGAGCAGCGGGGCCGAATCCCGTTCGCCGACAACGACGACCGCGCCACCCGGCGCGAACCACCGTGCGGCGCCGAGCATTTCGGCCGACGCCTCGGTCGCGGACGCGTCGCCGGGCAGCACGATGGCGATCTGGATGGGACCGCGCACGGCCGCCTCAGCGACGGTCAGCCAGTGGCCGCCCGAGCGGGGCGCGCGGGCCAGCACGAGCGCGCCGCGGGTGAGGGTCGCCTCGGCCAGGTCGCGGTAGCGCGTGGCCCGGTCGGGTGCGCTGAGCACCGAGGCGGTGAGCAGGGCCTCGGCGAAGGCGGACGCGCCGCAGGGGGTGGCGCCGTCGAGCGGATCGCGGGGGCGGGCCACCAGGGTCTCCGCGTCGTCGGCGGTGTCGAACCACGCCCCCGGGTTGTCCGGATCGGCGAAATGGGTTGCGGCGCTGTCGATCAGGCGTTCGGCGTGGGCGAGCCAGTCCGGGTCGGCGGTGGCCTGGTAGAGCGCGAGCAGGCCGGTGGCCAGCCACGCGTAGTCCTCGAGGATGCCGGGCGCGGCGCCCACCGATCCGCCGAGGGAGGCGCGCGCCACGCGGTCGCCGGAGACGTGCTCGCGCAACAGGTATCGCGCGCAGCGGGCGGCGGCCTCGATCCAGTCCGGGCGGGCGTGGCCGATGCCCGCCTCGGCCAGGGCGGTCACCGCCATGCCGTTCCAGGCGGTGACGACCTTGTCGTCGCGCTCGGGCTGGGGGCGGCGGGAACGGGCCTCGCGCAAGGTGTTTCGCACCTTCGCCAGGCGGGCGGCGTCGTCCGGATCGTGGTAGCGGGTGAGCACCGAGGTGCCGTGTTCGAAGGTTCCGGCGGTCGTGACGCCGAACACCTCGGCCGCCCACGCGCCGTCGATCGGGCCGAGTTCGCCGGTCAGTTCGGCCGGGGTCCACACGTAGGTCGCGCCCTCGACGCCGGGCCCGTCCGGTTCGACGCGGGTGTCGGCGTCGAGCGCGGACGCGAAACCGCCCTCGGGCGTGGCGAGATCGTCGAGCAGGAACTGCGCGGTCTCCTCGGTGACGCGCAGCGCGAACGGGTCGGCGACCCGCCGGGCGAGATGCGCGTAGGCCCGCAGCAGCAGCGCGTTGTCGTAGAGCATCTTCTCGAAGTGCGGCACCACCCAGGCGGCGTCGACGGAGTAGCGCGCGAACCCGCCGCGCAACTGGTCGTAGATCCCGCCCCGCGCCATCGCCTCCGCGGTCCGCACGACCACCTGCAACGCCTGTTCCACGCCGGTGCGCTCGTAGTGCCGCAGCAGCGCGGCCAGCAACGCCGACGGCGGAAACTTCGGCGCCCCACCGAATCCCGCGTGTTCGGCGTCCACATCCTTCAACACCGCGGTCACGCTGTGCCGCAACAACTCCGGCGTCACCTCGAGCTCGGACTCCGGCAACCCACCCGCCTGCGTCCGCAACGCCTCGGCCACCTGCCCCGCCGCCTGATCCACCTCGTCCCGCCTGGTCCGCCACGTCTCGGACACCGCGGTCAACACCTGCGCGAACGACGGCATCCCCCCACGCGGCACCTTCGGGTAGTAGGTCCCGCAGTAGAACGGCTCGCCCGCGGGTGTGAGAAAACACGTCATCGGCCAGCCACCCTGGCCGGTCATGGCGACGGTGGCGGACATGTAGATGGCGTCGAGGTCGGGACGTTCCTCCCGGTCGACCTTGACGCAAACGAAGTGCTCGTTCATCAGGTCGGCGGTGGCCTGATCCTCGAAGGATTCGTGGGCCATGACGTGGCACCAGTGGCAGGAGGCGTAGCCGACGGAGAGGAGGATGGGGACGTCCCGCTCGGCGGCCTCGGCGAGGGCCTGGGGGCTCCACTCCTGCCAGTGCACCGGGTTGTCCGCGTGCTGACGAAGGTACGGCGACGTGGCACGACCTAGCCGGTTCATGTGCCCCAGCCTGTCACAGACGGGGGGTGCGGGCCAGGTTGCGGGGCCTTCTTCATGTCGATCTTCAGCGAGCATGAATGGTCAAGTCCAAACGGGTGGTGTAACGGGGTGATTGCCGCGTGATCCTGTTCGGTCAGGCGGTCAGTGCTGGGGTGGTTTCCTCCTGGTCGGTGG